>JAFZAF010000140.1 GCA_017548335.1 Bacteroidales bacterium
AGCTACTGGCACGGGGAAGGCACCTCCAACCACTATCCCCGCCTGGTCGCCGGTACCAACTACAACTACATCAACAACACCGACATCTTCATCGAGGATGCCGACTTCTTCCGTATCCAGACGGTCACGCTGGGCTACGACTTCAAGCGCCTTTGGAAGAACGCTCCGTTCAACCAGTGCCGCGTCTATTTCCAGGCCCAGAACCCGTTCTGCTTCACCGGCTACAAGGGCCTCGATCCTGAGGTGGGTTCCTCTTCCGGCTTCAGCAGCTGGACCAAGGGCATCGACCTGGGTTACTACCCGCAGGCCAAGACCTTCCTGGTCGGCATGAACCTCGCGTTCGGCGGTGCACGGACCAGCAACGCTGCTCCGGCCCACGTCGACACCTATATCCCGAAGGTGGTCGAGAAGGTGGTTGAGAAGGAAGTCGTCCGCGAAGTTCCCGTGGAAGTGGTCAAGGAAGTCATCAAGGAAGTCAAAGTCGCTTCCGGCTCGAACTTCACCGGCCCTTACACCGACGACCTTTACTTCATCATCGGCAAGTCCGAGATCCGTCCTGACGAGGCCTTCAAGCTTGGCCAGATCGCGCAGATCCTGAAAGACAACCCGGATGCTTCCATCACCGTTACCGGCTACGCCGACAGCGGAACGGGTACCAACGCCATCAACCAGGATCTCTCCGAGCAGCGCGCCCACGTCGTTGTCGATATGCTCAAGAAGGCAGGCATTGCCGCCAGCCGCATTATCAGCAAGTCCGTCGCCGGCGACCGGGATGCTTCCCGCAGCCCTGAGTCCAACCGCGTCGCTGTTTGTATTATCAAATAATCAAGAACGAAAGCATTATGAAAAACATATTGAAAATCGCGGTCATTGCCGCCCTTGCTCTTTCGTTTGCGTCCTGCGAGTCGTTCCTTGACACCACCAACTACTGGTCGAAAGACAGCAGCAACTTCCCGGTGAACGCAACCGACGCCGAGCAGATGCTGGCCGGTATTTACAACAACCTGAGTGCCGCCATCGGCGCCAATGACGGCGGCAACGTGGGGCATGACCACTTCCTCTGGTCCATCGCGGCTTCCGACGACGCCCTCGGCGGCGGCGGACAGAACGACCCGCAGTTCCAGGCTGAAGACCTTCTGTTGAATGTCGGTGCCGACATGTACGATGGCTTCTACGTGACCCGCTATAAAGGCATCGCACGTGCTAACGCAGCGATCGAGGCTCTGCCCAACTGCGGCGTAGCCGACCTTTACCAGTACATGGGCGAGGCTTTCTTCCTCCGCGCATGGTACTACTACGAACTGGCCACCATGTTCGGCAACATCCCCTGCCCCGTCACTTCCCAGGCAGACCCTACCCAGCCGCAGATCAGCGGTGAAGCCCTCTGGGGCCAGATCATCGAAGACTGCAAGATCGCGGCCGACATCATGCCCGCCAAGCAGTCCATCGGCGACGGCCACGTGGACAAATATGCCGCTGAAGCCCTCCTTGGCCGCGTCTGGCTGTTTGCCACCGGTTTCTACAACCTGAGCGACATCACCCTTCCGGCTTATGAAAACGAAGCCATCGGCGTGAACATCGCCGAAGGAACCAAGATCACCAAGTCGGAAGTGGGACAGTACATCACCGACTGCGTCCAGAACTCCGGCTACACCCTTGTGGACAACTACCATAACCTTTGGGCCTACACGAACCGCTGCTCCATCAACGACCCGAAGAACCCGTGGTACGGAAAGGGCTACAAATGGGTCGAAGACGACGGCGCCCGCAACCCCGAGGCGATGTTCGTCATCAAGTTCAACACCCAGCCTTCCTGGGGCACCACGATCGGCTACTCCAACCAGACCGCCCTGTTCATGGGTGTCCGCGAACAGACCTTCTCCGAAGGTGGCATGATGCCGTTCGGCCAGGGCTGGGGCATGTGCCCGGTCAACCCGTCCTTCGTCGATGACTGGAAGGCCATCGAGCCGAACGACGATCGCCGTGACGCATCCATCATTGAAGTGACCAAGTTCGCCGGCCCTTACGAGTTCGGCGGCGACGCCTTCATCCAGGAGACCGGTTACTACCACACCAAGAACATGCCTGTGATGGCCTGGAGCGAGGAGAAACAAAAATACATGATGTCCTTCACCAATGTCATGTTCCCGGGCCTCGTCTGGGCTGAAGGATATGACGACAACTACCAGCTCAACAGCGTCAACGACATGATCCTGATCCGCTTCGCCGAAGTGTTGCTGATGGATGCCGAGATCAACGGCAACCAGGCTTCCTTCGACAGGGTCCGCGCCCGTGCAGGCCTGCCGAGCAGACCGATCAACGACGAGAACATCCGCAACGAACGCCGGTGGGAGCTCAACTTTGAAGGTGTCCGCTTCGAAGACATGCGCCGCTACGGCGAGAGCTATGCGGTGACGGCCCTTAACAAGCAAGAAGGTGTCCGTATCTGGAACCTGGGCGTGGAAGACAAGAACACGGCTTCCAAGTACAACGGTGGCTACGGTGAACGCTACAAGGCGACCAAGGGCTTCATCTCGATTCCAAGCAGCCAGATCTCGCTCTCTGCCGGTGCCGGTGAAGAGTATAAGTTCAAGCAGAACGAAGGCTGGGGTTCCCAGTATGACTTCTCCGGCTGGCAATAGTAGATACCTATCCTAGAAATGATACGCATTATGAAGAATATTATTTCCTTCGCAATTGCCGTTGTGGCCGGCTTGCTTCTTGTTTCCTGCGAGCCTCAGTTGATTGAAGGGCCCAAACCCGACAATCCGAAATCTGCGAGCGAACTCCAGAGTTCGTATGTCGTGGACGGACAGTATGCCGACGCAGCCTGCACCGTTCCCGCGGCTGACGGTAACTTCATCAAGTACCATACTTCACCCGCTACGACCGTCCAGATCTACAACTTCAAGTCCGACGGTTCGAAGAACGTGCTGTCGACCGGCGCTTCCGGCGTGTTCAACATCACGCCCCGGCGCGGCCAGGATCCCCTCCAGAACTACACGGTAGCCACCATCAACCAGGATGCCAGCATCGTGTCGTTCGAAACCTCCGTCAACGTGTATGTCCCCGCCGACCTCGATCCCGCGGTGAAAGTGCTCACCGGCGAATCGGGTGCCAAGGCCTGGAAATGGTACACCATCGGCACCGCCTGCTGGGGTAACTGCGGTTACATCGGCGTAGCCGGCCAGGCCAACGTGGCCGCCGGCGAGATCCCCGGTTACTGGTGGGGTTGCACCCCGGAACAGCTGGAGACCGAACAGCTCTCCCACACCGGCGGCACGGTCTATGGCTACGGCAGCGAGAATGCCTATATGGTGTTCAACGAAGACGGCGACTGCATCTCCTACAAGGAAGACGGTTCCGTCATCGCCAAGGGTTCCTACTCGCTGAACAACTACGATCCTTCCGGCAACAACTATCTCTACGGTACGCTCGTCACCACAGACGCCCCGATCATGATGCCGTTCCAGATCAACACCGGCGGCAAGCGCGTCAATGAGTTCGAAGTCGTTTACATCGACCCGAACATGATGACCCTGATCTACAAGGGCGACAACTCCGAATGGGGTTGGGGTGAAGCCACCTGGTGGCGCTTCAAGAATGCCTCCGACGCTGACGCGGCCCTTGCCGGCGACGGCCAGCGTGCCTGGACGTACTATTCCATCAACGGTTCCACCTGGGGCAACGCCGGTTACATCGGCGTGGGCGGCCAGGCGAACGTGGCCGCCGGCGAAGTCCCCGGCTTCTGGTGGGGCTGCACCCCGGAACAGCTCGAGACCGAACAGCTCTCGCACTCCGGCGGCGTGGTATATGGCTATGGCAGCGACGACGCCTACATGGTGTTCGACATCGACAACGGTGTCGTGACCTCCTACACGAGCGACGGTACCAAGATCGCTTCTTCCGCGTATGCCGTGGAGAACTTCGACTTCCAGGCCGACTATAAGATGGGTGACCTGACCACCGGTGCCACCGAATCCGGCATCCTGTGGCCGTTCGCCATCAATACGGGCGGTGCGATCAACACCAACTACGAGATTCTCTACCTGGACGGCCAGCTCATGACGCTCATCGGCAACTACAACGGTGCCGGCGAGTGGTCCTGGTCGGAATGCACCTGGTGGCGCTTCCAGCCGAAGCGATAACCTGACGCTCTGTGAATAACAAGTTCTACAGAGTAACACTGACAATCCTGCTGGGTATAACCACATTCCTTTTCTGGATGTGGTTGTACCCACAGGTCTTGTCATACCAGGAGCAGAACCAGCTGTTCCTCTTCACCTGGGATTATCTTGGCGAGCGCCTTGCGTTGCCGGGCGGTTTCGCCGACTGGCTGTCGGAATTCCTGGTGCAATTCTTCTACTGCCGCTGGGCCGGGGCGCTGGTCATGGCCCTGCTGGCTGTCCTTTTGCAGCTCGCAGTTTGGCGGGCTTCCTTGCCCGCGACGGTTTCGGGCAAACGGGGCGCCTATGCGCTGACCCTCATCCCTTCCCTGCTGACCCTGATTTATATGGGCGACGTCGAAGTCCTCGTCAGCTTCCCTGTCGCGCTACTTCTGGGCGTCGCACTTTGCCCGCTGTTCCTGAAAGCCGGATGGCATCGCCTGTGGCTCATCCCGCTGGGATGGTGGCTCATCGGTCCGATGGTCCTGCTGCCCGTCATGGCCTCTGTAGTGCAAGGGCACAAGGTCGCGGACCTGCTGATGCTTGCCTGGACAGCGCTCACCTTCTGGGCCGAATACCGGCTGCTGGCTCCGCAATACCCCTTCCGGGACGCACTTTTCGGCCTTAACTACTATCGGCTCGTGGAGACGCTCCCGGCCCTGCAAATCATCATTCCGGCCGTCACCTTGCTCTGCATCTTCGTATGCGGGCTTCCCTTCTCCTTGACACGGCCCGTGCCCGCCGGTCTGGTAGCGACCGTCCTTTTGGCCTGCGGAACCGCTTTCGGCATTCATCTTACCTATGATAAGGACACGCAGGAGACCCTGGCCTACGACTGGCTCATCCGGCATGAACGCTATGCGGACGTTCTGGAACGGGCCGGGAAGTACCAGCCCCGGAATCCTGTCAGCGCCTGTGCGGTCAATTTCTGCTTGTTCTCGCAAGGCCAGCTGGAGTCCCGTCTCACCGAATTCTACCAATGTGGCACTGAGGGGCTGATCCTGCCCAGCATCCGAGACAACCTCTCGGACATCACCTCGGCCGAACTGCTCTGGATGATGGGCATGCCCAACATCACCCTGCAGTATTGCTTCGATCTCCAGGAGTCGATCCAAAACGGTCGCAAGAGCGGGCGGTTCCTGTCGCGTATCGCGGAATGCAACATCGTCAACGGCTGGTACGACCGGGCAGAGAAGTACCTCGACATGCTGTCGCACAGCCTTTTCTACCGGAATTGGGCAAAACAGAAGAAGGATCTGATCCAGGACGAGGAGTCCGTGGCCGCCGACCCGGTATATGCCTACATCCGAAGCGTCCGTTTCCAAGACGATTTCATCACGGTCTACGACCAGCTCGACGCGATGATGGCCATCCTCTACAGCCAGAACCCGCGCAATTTCATGGCCGCCCAATATTACCAGGCCTGGCAGCGGCTCAAAACCATGGAGGATGCGCAATGAAACGATGGTTTGTCATCCTCGCTGCCTGCCTGCTGGCCGGCGCCTGCTCGGGAAGCACCACGTTTGAAGACCTTCTTCCCGACATCTATCCCGACTACATCGGCGTCACCATTCCTGCCGGCATCGCGCCGATGAATTTCAACCTGCCGGAAGACTACGACCGCGTCTTTGTCCGCGTCAGGGGCAGCAAGGGCGGCGAACTCAAGGTCCGCGGCCGCTGGGCCGATTTCCCTGTTCGGAAATGGCACCGCCTCACCGAGCAGAACGCCGGCGACACGCTTTACTTTACCGTAGCCGGACGCAAGGACGGAAAATGGACGCAGTGGCGCGATTTCATCCTGTATGTCAGCGATGCGCCGCTGACGGACTACGGCATCATTTATCGAAAAATAGCCCCCGGCTACACCACCTACAGCCGGATCGGCCTCTATCAGCGGGACATCCATACTTTCCGGGAGGATCCCACGATTGAAAGTACGCTTACCCCGGGCCAGTGCGTCGGCTGCCATACCGCCAACGCCACCGACCCGTCCCAATACATGTTCCACCTCCGCGGCAAGCACGGCGCCACGCTCATACAGCAGGACGGCACCCGCGAATGGCTCACGACCAAGACGGACCAGACCATCGGCAATGTGGCCTATACTTACTGGCATCCCAGTGGTCAGTGGTTCGCCGGCTCCATCAACCCCGTGCGCCAGTGCTTCTGGACGGGCGACCAGCGCACGATCGAAGTGTTCGACCTGGCGTCCGACGTCGTCGTCATGGACATGCGCGACCATTCTCTGGTGGTGGATCCCCGCTTCACGACAAAAGACTATCTGGAGACTTCGCCTGCCTTCTCGCCGGACGGCAAGACGCTCTATTTCTGCAAGGCGAAGGCGTTTGACGTGCCCCGGCAAGTCGACAGTGTCCGATATGACCTCGTCTGCGCTCCTTTCGATGCGGAAACAGGGAAACTGGGGAACATTGAGACGGTTATTCCAGCCAGCCGGGAAGGACACAGCGTCAGTTTCCCGCGCCCTTCCTATGACGGCCGCTGGCTCATGTACAACCTGGCCGACTTCAGCGTCTTCCCGATCGACCACAAGGAAGCGGACCTCTGGCTTCTCGACCTGGCCAGCGGAGAAACCCGTCCCCTTGACGAAGTGAACAGCCCCTTCTCCGAGAGCTTCCACAACTGGAGTTCCGACAGCCACTGGTTCCTGTTCTGCAGCCGAAGGGACGACGGCCTCTATGTGCAGGTGTACTTCTCCTCCATCGATGCCGACGGACACTGCACCAAGCCGTTCGTGCTCCCGCAGAAGAATCCCCGGAAATACTATCACAACACGCTCTACTCCTTCAACGTCCCGGATTTCACCAAAGCCAAGGTGCAATTCGACACCCGCGGGGTCTATCGGGAAGTCTTCTCCGACGAGCGTGTCCAAGCAAGTGTCAAGCCATGAAACGAACCCTGATTCTGGCCGTTCTCCTTGCAGCCGGCGTTTGTGTCTCCTGCGGGCGCGACCAATACCGCATCCACGGCCGCGTGACTTCCAATGAACTGGAAGGCATCCGGATTTTCCTGGTCCCCGTCGGACACGAGGAACCCTGGAACGTAGATTCCCTCGAGATCCACAACCATGAGTTTTCGTTCAAGGGACGCAAGCACTGGATGTGCACCATCCGGCTGGACCGGAAGCATCGCGACAAGGGACAAAACCTCCTGGTGGCCACCGAGCCCGGTGACATCTATGTAACCATCGGCCCCGACAGCCACGGCGGCGGAACGCCCCAAAACGACAGCCTTCAGGTGTGGAAGGACCTGACCATCCGGAAGAACCAGATTTACGGACAACTTTATGAAGCGGGAATGAAAGCGGCGGCCGATTCCGTCCATCAAGCCTACAAACTGCGGACGCAGGAAATGGCCCTCGCCTTGGGCGAGGAAAGCATCGCCGGCGCCTTCCTGCTGAACCTCTATCCCCTGCCCAAAGAAGAATAGCCGGATGTCCCGCAAGACCAGAAGAACGCTTGGAATCATACTGGCCGTAGCAGCGCTTGCCGCCGGCGGAAGCCAACTCGCGTTCCTGGCCCGATATCCCTATTTCCGTAAATATGCGGCCCAGAATGGCATTTCGCTTTCCGAAGCCCGAAAGGCCTGGGGGCATCCCGACAAGCTGTCGGAAGTCGCCATGGGCCTTGCGGTCGAAGCTGCGAATGAAAACTGGCAAGCCGTCGCCGCCCTGGCCGCGGAAGACCGCCAGGCCGAAGTTGGCACCTATTATTATAACCTCGCCAATGCGATGCAGGGACAGCTTCCTGACAAGTTGATGGACTATTACCAACCCTTCGAACGCGGGCTGTTCCTCCCGGTCGGGTCACATTCCACACCGTTCATCATCGCCTGTGCCGGCGATGTCTGGTTTGAACTGGGTTACATGCCGCTGGCCGAACGCGATGCCATGCTGGGCATGCTCTTCTCCCCCGCCCACACCGGTTCCCGCTACCTGCGCAGATTGGCCGAAACCAACCTTGTTACGGGCGATTTCGAAGCCGCCTCCAAATACCTGCGCATCTTGCTCAATTCTCCCGGCGACCGGGAATGGGCCGCGGAACGGTTTCCAGACGCCTGGAGTCCCGAATACCGGCAGCGCATCATGGAGAAGCGTGCGCTGTTGCCGCGCATTGACTTGGTCCACGGCATGGACCAGGCGCCGCTCATCCTTCGCGTGATGCTCGGTTCCAATCCCTCCAACAAGATGGCACTGGACTACCTGCTTTGCTACGACCTGCTGACAAAAGACCTGGATGCCTTCGTAGGGGATTTCGACCCTTCCCTCACCCGCTCCCGGCTATACGAAGAAGCAATGCTGATCTTCCTGGCTTCCAAGGGAGGCATGACCGAAGACAACTTCAGCCACTACCATATTTCCCCGCAGACGATCGCGCAGTTCAACCGCTTCGTAACCATTTACAAGCAGGATGGCGGCTCCGGCCGCAACCTTTCCGCGGAGTTCGGGAAAAGCTATTGGTACTATTTCTATTTTGCGGCAAAAAATGAGAAGAACTGACGCAATCCTGTGCGGCCTTTCCGTCCTGGCCCTTTTCCTGCTGCTTGCCTGCGGCAGGGAATACGACGTGCGGCCTTCCGGAACGGGCACGGACCGGACGTCGGTCATCTTTCCCAACTACCAGGACGTCACCATCCCGTGCAATATCGCGCCGCTCAATTTCTACTATACCGACCCGGCGGGAGCGCGGTACGCCACGACCTTCACCGCCGGCTCCGTTTCCTTCACGGTCAAAGGGCGCGAAGTCGTCTGGAAAGACCGCAACTGGCGCAGGCTGCTGGAAGCGGCGGCCGGGAACGACATCGAAGTCGTTTCGGCCTGGCGCGAAGGCGACATTCCGGTCTCCTTCCGCTGGAAAATTCATGTCAGCCCCGACAACATCGATCCCTATCTGACCTACCGCCTCATCGAGCCCGGATTTGAAGTCTGGGACGACCTGGAAATCATCGAACGCCATCTGGAAAGCTTCGAAACGCGGGCCATCTCCGACTGGCGCAACACCGGCAACCGATGCATGAACTGCCACATTCACGCGCAGGGCCGCGGTGACCTGTCCATGTTCTACCTCCGGGGCGAGGGCGGCGGAGCCATCCTCAACCGGGACGGCAAGTTGCGCAAACTCACGCTCAAGGACTCCCTGATGATTTCCCCCACCGTCTATGGTGAAATCCACCCGGACGGCCGGTTTGGCGTCTTCTCCACCAACATCATCGTGCCGGCCATGCATTCCGCCGGCGGACGCCGCATGGAAGTGTTCGACACGGCCTCCGACCTCTGCGTAGCCGATTTCGATGCGAACAAGATGCTGATCTTCCCCGAGACGGCCCGCAAGGAAACGTTCGAAACCTTCCCCGTTTTCTCCGCGGACGGACAATCCGTGTACTATTGCACGGCACAGGCCCGCCAACTGCCCGCCGAAGTGGAATTGATGCGCTATTCGCTGGTACGGATTCCTTTTGATGCCGAGACAGGGACACTGGGCGGCCCGGCCGACACCGTGTGGAGCGCCGCCGCCCACGGCGGATCGGCCTGCCATCCCAAAGCGTCGCCCGATGGCCGCTGGCTGCTGTTCACCGTCGCGGCCTACGGCACCTTCCCCATCAACCACCGGGAATGCAACCTCTTCATGCTCGACCTGCGCACCGGGGAACCCGTGTCCCTGGATCTGGTGAACGACGACAAGTCGGACACCTACCACAGCTGGTCGTCCGATTCCAAATGGTTTGTCTTCGCTTCCAAACGGGGTGATGGCATGTTCGGGAAGCCCTATTTCAGCCACATTGCGGAAGACGGAACTGTCACGCGGCCCTTCCTGCTGCCGCAGAAAGATCCCCATTATTACGACAAGATGCTGCGCTCTTTCAACGTACCGGACCTGGGAAATGCGCCGGTCCGCTTCGACGCCCGGGAAATCGGCCGGATCTTGAAAGAAGTGCCCGCAGAACAATTTGAATGACCCATTCTGCCTTATGAAACCCTGGAAAAACATCCTGGCGATTGTCGCCGCCATTTGTCTGGCCGCCTGTGGAGATCCCGTTGAACCCGAGCCGGTCAGGCTCGCAGCCCAGCCGGAGTCCCTGGCCTTCGAGGCCCAGGGAGGGACCCTCGATTTGACCCTCACCAGCGGCATCAAGCCCATCGTCACCTGTGCGGATTCCTGGATCAAATTGTCGGAAGGAACCTATGCGAACAACAGCCTCAAGGTCTCCGTCACGGCCCAGGCACATACCGGAACCGATGACCGCTCCACCCATCTGCGGGTCATCGGCGACAAGCAGAGCCTCATGATTCCGGTCGTTCAAAAGATTCCGCAGGTCCAGCTGACCGTCGACAAGACAAGTGTCTCGTTCGACCGCTTCGGCGGAGAGGCAGTCCTGACCGTCACCTCCTCGAGACAGCCTACGGTGAGCGTCGACGCTTCCTGGTGCGGCGTAACCGCCGGCACAATCGACGATTCACACAAGACCGCCGTCACCATCTCTGCCGGCGCCAACCGCAATTCCCCGGCTGGCTTTGGGACAGTTACCATCCAGTGCGGAAACGACAAGGTTACCGTCAAGGTTTCCCGGGACGCCTCCCAGTCCATTTCCATTGCCAGCGCAACGGCGCTCACCCCGGAACTGGTCTTCAACGCCATGGCTCCCGGCTGGAACCTGGGCAACCAGATGGATGCCATCAGCAATGGCCTCGCCTCGGAAACAGTCTGGGGCAATGCCAAATGCACCCAGGCCACCCTTGACGGCGTCAAGGCCGCCGGCTTCAAGGCCGTACGCATCTGCGTGACCTGGACCGGGCATATCGGAGACGCGCCCGGATACATTCTCGAGGAAAAGTGGCTGGGACGCGTCGAAGAGATCGTCGGCTATGCCGAGAAGGCCGGACTGGTCGCCATCGTGAACACCCACCACGACGAAACCTACTGGCTGGACATCGCCAAGGCCTACAACAACGCCACACAGCACGAAAAGGTGAAAGACGAAATCTTCTGCGTCTGGTCACAGATCGCACGCCGATTCAAAGACAAGGGCGAATGGCTGGTATTCGAATCCTTCAATGAGATCCAGGACGGCGGCTGGGGCTGGAGCCCAGCCTTCCAGTCCAATCCCGGCGCACAATACAAGGTCCTCAACGAATGGAACCAGGTGTTCGTCGACGCGGTCCGCACCACGGGCGGCAACAACGCCACCCGCTGGCTCGGCGTTCCCGGCTATGCCGCCAGCCCGACGTTCACCATCGCCGGCCTCGTCCTGCCAAAAGACTATACGAGTGCCAACCGGCTGATTGTGGCGGTCCACGACTACGACCCGTACCAATACACGCTCAACGATCCCCTGGTGGCCCAATGGGGCCATACGGCCGATCCCGCGAAACGATGCAGCGACAAGGACGAAGAGAATCTGGTGTGGACCTTCGACCAGCTCAAGAGCACCTATCTCGACAAGGGCATCCCCGTCTATCTCGGCGAAATGGGCTGTTCCCGCCACGGCGATGCGGACTTCCCCTACCAGAAGTATTATATGGAGTATTTCTGCAAGGCTGCCGCCGACCGAATGCTGCCGATGTACGTCTGGGACAACGGGGCCGTCGGCACAGGTGCCGAAAAACACTGCTACATCGACCACGCCACAGGAAAATATATCGATGAGAAAGCCCAAACCCTCATCGGCCTCATGGTGAAAGCCGTCACCACTACCGACCCCGCCTACACGCTGCAAAGCGTCTACGATTCAGCGCCATAGACTGCTTGTGCGCTTGCTCGCAGTATATGCCTTTGAAAACCACCTTCCCATAAATGGGCCCCTCCCCCTGAGCCGTGGGCGGCATTGTTTTCAAAGGCATATACTGTCTCGCGCGCACAAGCAAAATGCTACGCACTATCGGTAGCCGAAGGGGATGCGGTCGGGAGAATTGATGGCTTTTTGGGCGCGGATTCTGTCGAGGGGGACGGGGCCGGTGACGAATTCGGGGACGTTGTAGGAACGGAAAAGGTCTTCGTAATAGTTCTTGGGATCGCGCTGGGGCAGCAGGAAGGGCTTGCCGGCGTGGCCGTTTTCGTCGAAGTGGGCGATGTACAGGCAGGTAAACAAGCCGTCGTCGCGACGGCTGGAGAAGACGAACCAGCGGGAATTCGAGCTCCAATTGTGGAAACTGTCGGTATCGGCACTGTTGACTTCGTCGATGGGCCGTCGCTCCCCTGTTTCCAGGTCCAGCAGCCACAGGTCGGCTTCGTGATGCCAGATAGGGAACGTGCCATAGTCGCAAAGCGTGTACATCAGGTAGCGGCCGTCATAGGATGGCCGGGGGAAGCAAAGGCTCTTGCCTTCTGCCGCCGCATCGACCAGCAACGCCACATCCTCGCCGATAGCGCCGGTTTCCGGATCGAAGCTCACCTTCATCAGATTGTATTTCGACTGCGGCAGTTCGCCGGGAATTTCCACCTTGACGGCGGCGGTATAGTACAGGGTCCGGCCGTCCGGGGAAAAGACCGGGAAGGTCTCCCAGATCTCCGGACGCTTGACCTGCGGCGCCGTGATCAGCTCGTTCTTCTCAAGATCATAAATCTGGATGTCCGAATCCAGGTCGAAGACCTCGATGAGTTTGTCCGCCTGCATGTGGAAACCCTGCCGGGTGTTGTTGGTGGAATAGGCCAGATAACGTCCCGACGGATGCCAGTAGGGATAGACACAGAATCCAAGGGTAGAATCGGTCTTGGTGTTGTACGCCTGGATTTCCCCGTTCAGCCGCAGGAGCGTGGCGCCGTGGCTGCCGCGGATGTGTAAGGTCCAGGTGCCCGGATCTTGCGGCCGGCTGGCGTGACAGTTCACGCAGCCGTCAAACTGGGTATTCTCGAGGAGCGGGCGCTGCCGGAAGGATCCCAGTTCCCGCTCATAGACACCCATGTGGCTGTAGATCTGATAGCCCGGCTCAATCAGGCGGTAGGTCAGCCCATAGTCGATCTCATCTTTCGACACATAGATTCCGAACGGCTCGAAACGCCGCCACGCGCCGCCATACAAGCCGCTGACCGTCACGGTCAAGGAATCGCCCGTACTGCGCTGCAGCAGCGTCTTCCAGCCCTTTTCGGAGAAACGGGTGGTAAACTTGCCGCTGCTATGGAGCTTTGTACCGTCCGGAGCGGTCAGCAGTACGTCCAGCGCATCGGCACCGGGCAATGTGAAATCCAGGGGAGCGATGCTTGCAGGGACGGTCACGCCGACATAGTCGGGCCAGATGGCCGGCAGCGTTCCGGCGGGACTTGCATCCCGTTCCCGGGGGCTACACGCCGCCAGCGTCAACAGAACCGTCGCAAGGTAGAGAAATCGATTCATGACAGGGTTATTCAGGACGGTTCAGATAGCGGAACAGATAGTAGAACCAGTAAGTCTTCCCGTAGGAGGCCGCCATCACGGCCTCGCTCTTTCCCGCATTGGCATCGGCCATGAAGCGGTTCATCCGCTGCACGTTGTTCGCAGAGATATAGGTCGGTAGGCCGTTGTAGTCGTTGTGGGTAAAGGCCCAGAGCAGCAGCAGGGCCTCCTGGTAGACCTGGGGCATCGGAGAGGCCTTCACCAGAGGGATGCATTCGGCAAAGCGGTTCAAATCCTTGCGGAGCAGGCACCAAGCCATCAGATAATCGAGGGCCAGACTGTTCTCGGGATGTTCCGTGTTCAGCAGGCCCAGCATGGAATCCATTTCCGTTTCGCTGAAAAGGAAGTCGTGCTCCCGCAGGCGGAAGGCGCGGGCGCGGGCGAGTTCCGGGCGTTTGTCGAACAGGGTTCCTTCCGCCAGGAGTGTGGCGGTTTCCCGGGCCCAAGAGCGATAGAACGTGGTGTGTTCCAACGCCTTCAGATATTTCTTTGCGACGAGGGTGTCGCCGTTTACAAGATTGGTTTCTACGAGTCGCTGATAAAAGCGGGCGCTCTTCTGGTGGTCGGGGATGGCTTCCTGGGCCTCGAAGGCATAGCGCTGGGCGGTATTGACCATGCCCAAATGCCAGAAGATCTCTCCGGTCGATACGGGATTGGTGTAATCTCCTTCGTAAGGCGGCAGCAGGCCGTCCGGGCCATTCTGATAATAGGCGAACTGGCTGTCGGGCAGGCGGCCGGTCTTAGCCAGTGCCAGGTTCAGGCAGGAGACGGTCTTGGGATTGTCGGGGTTGTGCTGGTCGGCGGCCTGCATGATGCGGTTCCACATCTGCATGCGGACCATGAAATCGTAGCGCATCCACTCCTCTTTGACAGGGTCAGCGGAGCGCAGCATCAGGAAGGTACCTCCAGCTACCAGGACCGCAAACAGGGCGATGGCCGGAACCACGCTTTGCAACTTCCTGCGCAGTTTCAGGCAGGATAATAGGGCCACCAGCACGGCGGCAAGGGCTGCCGCATAGAGCATGCCGGGCAAGATGTTGTGGAAACGGTAGTAATGGACTCCTTCCAGCAAGCGATCGAGGGGATACGGGAAGATGCGGCTGGCTACCAGCGGACAGAGTGCAACTAGCACGAGCAAAATCCCGACAAATAGCCAATAACCTCTCGCGCGCGGCGCTCCGCTGCGTTCAAGAAAAGCTATGATTATCACATAGATAATGGCCAGCGGTCCGCAGGCCAGATAGAGTATGGGAACGAGGATCAGTTCCAGGGCGCGGCGCAGTTTCTGCGATGCGATGCGCTGGCAGAGGGCTGCCACACCGAGCAATAGCGCCAGAGCCACGATCGGGCCCATGAGGGCGTTTTCGTCGCAGAAGAAGGCTACGAGCAGCAGG
>JAFZAF010000141.1 GCA_017548335.1 Bacteroidales bacterium
GTAAGCCACTTGGATGAGCACTTGGTCGCAGACTCCTGCCGCAACCAGGTTCTTGGCGATGTGACGGGTGGCGTAAGCCGCTGACCGGTCGACCTTCGAGGGGTCTTTCCCGGAGAAAGCGCCGCCGCCGTGCGCACCGCGGCCGCCGTAGGTATCGACGATGATCTTGCGGCCGGTCAGGCCGGTGTCGCCGTGCGGGCCGCCGATGATGAACTGACCCGTGGGATTGACGTGCAGGATCATGCCGTCCTGGAACAGGGCGGCGTTTTCATCGCTGAGGCGTGCCTTGAGGCGGGGGATGAGGATCTGTTCGACATCCCTGCGGATGCGGGCCTGGCTGGCATCGGGGTCATGCTGGGTAGACAGGACGAGGGTGTGGATGCGGTGCGGCGTATGGTCGTCGTTGTATTCCACGGTGTACTGGCACTTGGCGTCGGGGCGCAGGTACGGCATCGGGGAGTTTTCCTCCCGGCGGATGCGCGCCAACTCGATGAGCGTCATGTGGGCGAGCGTGAGCGGCAGCGGCATGTACTCCGGGGTTTCGTTGCAGGCATAACCGAACATCATGCCCTGGTCGCCGGCGCCCTGTTCCGCCTTATCGGCGCGGTTGACGCCCATGGCGATGTCGGTGCTCTGTTCGTGCAGCGCGGAAATCACGGCGCAGGAGTCCGCGTCAAAATGGTATTCGCCTTTTGTGTAGCCGATACGGCGGATGGTACGGCGTACTACGCCCTGGATGTCGACCCAGGCGTCGTGCGAGGAGGCCTCGCCACCTACGATCGTCAAACCCGTGCTGACGAAGGTTTCACAAGCAACATGCGACGCCGGATCCTGGCGGAGAAAGTCATCGAGAATAGCGTCGGAAATCTGGTCGGCCACTTTGTCCGGGTGGCCCTCTGAAACGGATTCAGAAGTGAAAAGATACATAGTTTTTAGCCTTTTTTAGAGTGGTTGGCAAGCAGTCAAATCCATCCACTTTGTTTTCGGCGGCAAAGGTAGGATATTATTTTCAGATACAAAAAATATTGCTACTTTTGCAGCGTCGTTTCAAGCCTGCAAAACATGAAACACTACAGACTGCTTTCGCTTTATGCTGTCATTGCGCTCGCTTTGACCGCTTGCGGCCAGCCCGAACCCGAGAAGGTGACGATCTCCGTTTCGCCCGCCACGATCGCGTTCGATTCGGAAGGCGGCTCTCAAACCATCTCTGTCAGTTCCAACGGTTCCTGGACAGTCCGCGTCAACGGCGACTGGATCCAGGCCTCCTCGTTTTCCGGCAATGGAAACGGCTCGCTTGCCGTGACGGCCGCGGCCAATGCCGGTGATGCCCGCGAAGCTTCGCTCGAATTCAGTACATCCGACAACCGGGCGACCGTGACAGTCAGCCAGTCGGCGCTGCCCGTCTCCTCCATCGCCACAGTCCGGGCCCTCTACAAGGACGCCGACGTGAAAATCACCGCCAAGACGCTGGTCAAAGGTACGGTGGTGAGCAATTTCCGCAGCACTTCGAACGGCGGTCTCAACAACTATACTACCCAGAAGACAATCGTCATCCAGGACGCCACAGGCGGCCTGCAGCTCTTTTGCGCCCAGGAAAACACCCATTTCGCCTTCGGCGACATCTTGCAGGTCGACCTGACCGACCAGACGCTCTCGGTGTACAACGGCGGTCCCATCCAGGTGAACGGCATTCCGCTCGACCGGATCTCCAAGGTCGGGAGCGAGACACCCGTCGCCAAGGCAGTGACCCTCGAACAATTCATGTCCAATGCGGTCGAATCCCAGTATATCGCCATTCCGGATGTCCAGGTGGCCGCTTCGGACCTCGACAAGACTTACGGCAACAGCAACGCGCACACCTCTATCAATATGATCGCCCGTACCGGCGAGACCTTCGTGCTCTTCACCTCCAAGTATGCCTCGTTCATCGGCCAGAAGGTTCCTTCGGGCAGCGGCACGCTCAAAGGCGTCGCGATGAAATATGGCACCACGATGCAGGTCTGTCTCACCTCCCTGGACGATGCCTCCGGCCTGACGGGTGAACGCTTCGGCGGCCAGCAGGGAGAGGCACAGATGGTTTCCATCAAGGAGGTCCGCGCCCGCTATACCGGTGCCGATACTAAGATTACGGATAATGTGGCCATCGAAGGCGTCGTGATCAGCGACTACCGGCGCGACACCGACGGCGGACTCAACAATTATACATCCGCCAAGACCATCGTGGTCTCCGACGGCGAAGCCGGCCTGATGCTTTACTGCACCGGCGACAACAAGACATTCGCCCGCGGCGACAAAGTAAAGGTCGGGCTCCTCAACCAGACCCTCTCCGTCTACCAGGACGGCCCGCTTCAGGTGAACGGCCTGCCGCTCGACAATATCGAGAAAACCGGCAGCGAAACGCCCGCACCCCGCGAGATCACAGTGGCGCAGCTCCTGACCGGCGACTACGAATCGACCTACGTCGCCGTGAAAGATGTCCAGGTGAAATCGGAATTCCTGGGCAAAGTGTTCTCCTCCTCGTCTGAAAACACCTCCATCGGCATGGAAGGCAAGGACGGGGGCGAATTTGACATATTTACCTCTAAATATGCCGTATTCCGGGGCGAAACCGTCCCTTCCGGCAGCGGTACCCTCAAGGGCATCGCCGGAAAATACGCAACGAGATTCCAGCTGACGGTATCGGCGAAGAGTGATTATGCAGGCTTGACCGGCGACCGTTTCGGTTCCGGCACTCAAATCGCCCTGCCGTATGCTGAAACCTCGGTTTGGGGAGATGCCGGTTCATTCGACCTGGCCGTCTCGGCCACGGTCGAATGGACCGCGACGTCTTCTCTCGGTGACTTTACGGTCACTCCTGCCAGCGGCAACGGTTCCGCCACGGTGAAGGTTGCCTATACCCGCAACCCGAGCACCACTGACGCCCGTTCCGCCGTCATCACCTTCCAGGGAAGCGAGGGATCCGTGGCGAAGCTGACGGTAACGCAGCAGCCCTACGTGGAGGTAACGCCCAGCCAGGTCCAGCCTTGGCTTGAACTGCCTGCCACGCCGACGACGGAAGGAAAGGCTTTCTTCAGCCACGACATGACGTACAACAACGAAAAGGTCCGGAATTACTCGTTCTGGTACGACCTGCAGAACCGGGTTTCGCTCTGGGTGGCCTATCCGCTCTACAAGGGGATGACTTCGGGTGTTTCGCGCACCGACAAGTGGGAATACGATCCGCTGGTGCCTCGTTCCTATCAAGGCACCGCCTACAACAGCTATGGTGTTTCCGGTTATGACCGCGGCCACCAGCTGCCGTCGGCCGACCGGCTCTGTACGACGGAAGCCAACGAGCAGACCTTCTATTTCACCAACCTCACGCCGCAGAACCACGACCTCAATACCTATGTATGGGAAAAGTGCGAATCCCATCTCCGCGGGCTCACGAGCACCAATGATACGCTCTACGTGGTGACGGGCTGTGTGCTGCAGACGGCCTCCGATCCGGAAATCAAGTATATCAAAGACAACGAAGGAAAACAGGTGGCGGTACCGAAGGCTTATTTCAAGGTGGTGCTCAAGTACAAGCCGGGCGAAGGCAACAACGGCTATGCGGCCATCGGATTCTGGTTTGAGAACAAGTCCTACGGCGACGTCAGCCTTACGCGTTCTTACGCCCGCAGCGTCGACGACATCGAGAAACTTACCGGTTTCGACTTCTTCTGCAACCTCGACGACAACATCGAGACCGCAATAGAAGCCTCCTACACCGCTTCATTATGGGGATTATAAACTGACGTCATGCCCGGCCTGACCGGGCAACCAACGATAAAACAAACTATTTACTATATCAAAAATTATTAACCATTAACAATTTATGAAAAAAACACTCAAATGTTTCCTGGCAATCGCAGCTTTCCTGCTGATGATCGTCCCGGCTTCCGCTCAGGTCACCACCTCGAGCCTTGCCGGCCAGATCGTCGATGAAAGCGGCGAGCCCCTGATCGGTGTGGCGGTTGTCGCCGTCCACACTCCTTCCGGTACGCAGTACTATGCTGTGACCAACGAAGACGGACGCTATACCATCCAGGGTATGCGTACCGGCGGTCCTTACGAAGTCACGATGTCCCTGATTGGATGCCAGACGGTCGTCGTTCCCGACATCGTCCTGTCCCTGGCCGAAACCTATCAGCAGAATGCCGTCCTGAAGACGGCCACCGAACAGCTGACCGAGGCCATCGTCGTCGCTTCCGCCCTGTCGAAGTTCTCGACCGAGAAGACGGGTGCCGCCACGAACATTTCCAACCAGCAGATCACCAATCTGCCGAGCGTCAGCCGCGCCATCACCGACGTGACCCGTTTGTCGCCGTACGGCGGCAATGGCATGAGCTTCGCCGGTAGCGACGGCCGTCTGGCCAACTTCACGGTGGACGGTGCCAACTTCAACAACAACTTCGGTCTGAGCTCCAACCTCCCGGGCGGCGGCAACCCGATCTCCATCGACGCCATCGAAGAGCTCCAGGTCGTGATTTCGCCCTACGACGTCCGCCAGACCAACTTCATCGGCGGCGGTGTGAACGCCATCACCAAGTCGGGTACCAACACCTACAAGGGAAGCGCCTACATCTATCACCGCAACGAGAACATGCGCGGTGACGCCGTGGACGGCGAGCAGATCAGCGGCGCCCGTGCCAAAGACCGCAGCACCACCTACGGTTTCACCCTGGGCGGCCCGATCGTGAAGAACAAACTCTTCTTCTTCGTCAATGCCGAGTATTCCCAGATCCCGACCATCGTCAACCGCTGGCGCGGTTCCGCGAACGGCGTGGCCGATGCGACCAACTATGTTTCCCGCACCAAGCTCTCCGACCTGCAGCGCGTTTCGGATTACGTCAAGTCGAAATATGGCTATGACACGGGTTCCTGGACCGACTTCCCGGCCAACGAGAACAACATGAAACTCCTGGCCCGCATCGACTGGAACATCAGCGACAAGCACAAACTGGCTCTCCGCTACAACTATACCAAGAACAACGTCTGGAACTCCCCGAACGGTTCTTCGATGGACGGCGGCACGCGTATGTCCGGTGCCCGTATGTCGCAGTACTCGATGTCCTTCGCCAACGCGATGTACTCGATGAACAACCTCGTGAGCACCTGGTCCCTCGACCTCAACAGCCGTCTGTCCGACAATGTGTCGAACCAGTTCCTGGCCACCTTCTCCAAGCTCGATGACGTCCGCGGCACCAACTCCGAAGAATTCCCGTTCATCGATATCCTCGACGACACCCAGAGCAACAACTACATGGCTCTCGGCTACGAGCTCTTCACCTGGAACAACGCCGTGCACAACACCATCGGCAACGTGAAGGACGACATCACCTGGTACAAGGGCGCCCACAAGGTGACCGCCGGCGTCAGCTACGAATACCAGATGGCTGACAACCAGTACATGCGCAACGGTACGGGTTACTACCGCTACAACAGCGTGGATGACTTCCTCAGCGGTGCCACTCCTCAGGTTGTCTGCTTGACCTACGGCTACGACGGTGAGCAGTATCCGGCCGCCCGTGTCCAGTTCCACAAAGCCGGCATCTATGCCCAGGACGACTGGAACATGACCGACCGGTTCAAGCTGACCTACGGTGTCCGTATCGACGGCCTGTTCTTCGACAACGGCGACCTGATGACCAACCAGGCCATCTACAACCTCAAGTACTATCCGAAGGCCTACAACTACGAAGAGACGCGCATCGACACCGGTAAGTGGCCCACCTCCAAGGTGACCTTCTCGCCGCGCGTGGGCTTCAGCTGGGATGTCTTCGGCGACAAGAGCTTCAAGGTGCGCGGCGGTACCGGCCTCTTCTCCGGCCGTCTCCCGCTCGTGTTCTTCACCAACATGCCGACCAACGGCGGTATGGTGCAGTACCAGGCCCAGATCAATGCCAAGAACGCTGCCGCCAAGGGCTTCTCGATGGACGTCTTCAAGGGCGGTCTCGTGACGGACTCCGAGGGCAAGGCGACCATCGCCGCGCTCTACAACAAGCTCATCGGCCTGGGTTATCCCAGCACCGTGAAGCCGGAAGACGGTACGGTTCCTTCCGCCGTCAACGGCGTGGATCCGCGCTTCAAGATGCCGCAGGTCTGGAAGACCTCGCTGGCGTTCGACTACAGCTTCCCGACTGCCTTCCCGTTCACCTTCTCGGCTGAAGGAATCTTCAACAAGACCATCAATGCCGTGGCTATCTCCGACTGGAGCATGAAGAACGTGGCCGGTTTCGCCCGCTTCAACGGCGCCGACAACCGTCCGATCTATCCTGCCGGCTTCCGCAATGCCACCAAGGCCTTCGTCCTGGAGAACACCAACCAGGGCTACGGCTGGTCGGCCAGCGCCCAGATCAACATGCGGCCGATCGAGAGCCTCAGCTTCATGGCTGCCTATACGCACACCGTGAACAAGGAAATCACCGGTATGCCGGGTTCCGCCGCCGAATCGGCCTTCACCTATGTTCCTACGAACGAGGGCCCGAACTACATCAAGCTCCACAACTCGCAGTATGTGACGCCGGACCGCGTGGTCGCTTCCCTGACGCACCACGACAAGAGCGGCAACCACTACAGCTTCATCTATGAAGCCTGGCGTGGCGGCTACAACTACAGTTATATGACCACGAACGACATGAACGGTGACGGCTACAACTACGATGCTCTCTACATCCCGACCGACGACGAGGTTTCCGGCCGTCAGTTCCGCTTTGTCTCGGCCGACGACCAGACCCGCTTCATGGACTTTGTCCACAACGACAAGTACCTGAGCAAGCACCAGGGCCAGTATGCCGAAGGTTACAGCGTGTACAGCCCGTGGGTCCATCGCGTGGACTTCAGCTACAAGCACGACTTCACGGTGAAGTGCGGCAAGAACACCAATACCCTGCAGCTCTGCCTCGACCTGAAGAACGTCCTCAACCTGTTCAACTCCAGCTGGGGCGTGAGCAAGTACCTCAACCCGGCCATTGGCTCCGACGCCCGCATCCTCAAGTATGAAGGTGTCGACGCAGACGGTTTTGCGACCTTCTCCACGCCGTCCGCCATCAGCGGCAGCACCGAGACCTTTGTCCTGAACCACGCGCTCGGCCAGTGCTGGTATGCTTCCGTGGGTATCAAATATCTGTTTAACTAATCAAAGGAATACCTGCCATGAAAATCAAGAATATCATCGCCGCCCTTTTCGCCGTGCTCGCCCTTACCGTCGGTTGCGCGGTTGAAGGAGACCACTTCCTTGACGAAGTAAAGGTTTCCACCTCTTATGTGGCCCTCAGCATGAACGGTGGTTCCGCCACGATGGAGGTGAATGCTACCGAAAGCTGGTCCATCTCCGGAGCTCCTTCCTGGTTGACCATCAGCCCGGCTTCCGGTTCTGCCGGACAGTCGACGGTTACGTTCTCCGCGCCCACGACGCTTGACGGCCGTACCGCCGAAGTCGTCCTCACCTGCGGGGGGAAGACCCAGAACATCAATGTCATCCAGGGCCTGGCCGTGGTCTCTCCCGCGACCTGCGCCGAAGTCATTGCCGGTCCCGACAGCAAGACCTATCTTGTGACGGGTACCGTCACCGCCATTGCCAACGATCAGTACGGCAACTGGTACCTCACCGACAAGACGGGCACCATCTATATCTATGGTACCGTGAACTCTACCGGCAAGTATCCCAAGGATTCCGGCGGATGGGGCAAGTCTCCGTTCGACTTCTCCGTCGGTGACGAAATCACGGTCCAGGGCCCGAAGACCACCTATAACGGTACGGTCGAACTGGTCGACGTGACGGTCGTCAAGCTCAGCAAGTCTCTCATCAAGGTCGATTCGGTTGATCCTGAGAACAAGACTTTCCCTGTGGACGGCGGCGACATGAAAGTTACGCTCTCCAACAAGGGTACGGGCGTCTATGTGGATATTCCGGCGGATGCCAAGGACTGGCTTTCCATTTCAGCGATTGCCGGTGATGTCGTGACGCTCACGGCTGCGCCCAACGCAGGCGGTGACCGCGACACCAAACTGGTGTTCAAGACCAAGAGCGGCGGCAAGGATTATACGACGGAACTGACGGTCGCCCAGAAGGGCTCCATCATCGCTGCTTCCGTGGCTGACTTCCTCGCCGCACCGGTCGGCAATACCCAGTACCGCATTACCGGCGTGATCACCAGCGTGGCCAACGCCAGCTATGGCAATGTCTACATCCGCGACTGGTCGGGTGAGGCCTATATCTATGGCATCGGCGCCAAGGGCGACTTCCAGAACCTCGGCCTCAAGGTCGGCGACGTGGTGACGCTCGTCGGCAAACGCGGCGAATACAAGGGCGCTGCCCAGATGACCGGCGGCCAGTATGAGACGCACATCCCGGTTACCGAAGTGACCATCGCCGAGTTCCTCACCAAACCCGACGACAAGAACGTCTACTACATGGTGACCGGTACGCTCGACGAGATCGCCAATGCCACCTATGGCAACGTCTATATCAACGACGGCGCCGGCAACCGCCTCTATTCTTACGGTTGCTATCCGGGTTGGGGTGCCACCGGCGATGCGCGCAAGAACGCCATCGCGAACTTGGACATCCACGTGGGCGACCAGCTGACCCTCATCGGCGCGAAGACCACCTACAATGGTGCTCCGCAGATCAACAACGGCGTCTACTTCAGCCACGTTCCGGCGAACTAAGCGAATATGAATCTCTTGAAAAGGGCGACCTTCTGGGTCGCCCTCTTTCTATCTGCTGCGGCCTACGCGCAAGTGACGACGGCCACGATCGGTGGCCGGATTACGGACGAGAACGGCGCGATCGAGGGGGTGACCGTGGTGGCCATCCATCTGCCGTCGAACACCCAGTATTACGCAACGACCGACCGTCACGGCTGGTACCAGTTGCTGGACGTCCTGCCCGGCGGACCTTATACGCTGCGCATCCACTATTTCAGCTATGATCCGCTGACGGTCCGGAACCTGTATGCCTATGCCGGCCAGAATACGGTGGTCGATGCCGACATGGAAGCGGGTACGACCGATGTCCACAGCGACGAAGCGGCGACCTCGCTCCGAATCGGGGAGAATCTAGGTGGCGGAGTAGTGCCCGTCGCGCCTGGCACCTATGACCTGGTGGGGCAACGGGTTTATACGGAGGTTCCCTTCGATGTGCGGCAGGAGGCTATGCTCGGCGATGTTTCCCGTTTGCAGATGACGCCTATGGGGACGAACCGGTTTCACGGGTCGGCCTTCGGTTACAGTGGCACATCGACGCTGGCGGGGCTGACCGTATCGACTCCTTTGGCGGGCGACGATTTCCTGCTTTTCGGCGGTCTTCGCTATGACTTGGCCGACGGTCTTTCGGGAACAGGACGTCTCGACGCCCGTCTGGGCTCCTCCCATCATCTGGACTTTTCAGGCGGGTCTCTTCCCGGTTCCGACGCCTGGGCGACGGCGGGCCTGTCGACGGCGTTGCTCGACGGACGCGCGTCCAACCGGGCACAAGCCGGTTGGTACGGGTCGCCTTCGTCGCGCGGCTGGCTGGCCACCGATGATTTCACGGTTGCAGCAGGCGCCCAGCGCCTGCTCTTCGGTGTGCAGGCTGCTTCGGGCGTCATGCCGGGTGCGCTGGCTGATTCTTCGTTTACCCGTTTCGATTTCTATGCGCAGGATGCCATCCGTCTCGGCCGTCGGATGACACTGCTGGCCGGCGTCCGTTTCGCGTTTCCGTTTGCTTTCTCGCCCCGCGTGAGCGTCCGGTACGACGTGACGGGGACGGGCGCATTTGTGCTGCGCGCCGGCACGGCCGTCTATGGCCGGCACGGGGAAGGATCGGTGTGGAAGAACCTGGCGGCCGCCGATTTCCGGCTACCCGCCCGCTTCGTAATGTCGCTCGAAGGCGTGTATGGCCAATCCTGGCGCCGGCCGTTTTATATCTCCAAGCGAAATGTCCTGGACAGCCGCTATGCCCTGACGGCCCGGTTGGAGCGGCCTTTTGCCGACAATCTGTGGGCGGTGGCATCCTACACGCACGCCGACGGACCCATTCAGGACCGGTTGATCGGAGGCTTTTCCTACAAAGCGGACTATCTCGGCCGGATGGCGACGACCCTGACGGTGCTTTACTATGGAGAGAACGTCGTCGGAGAGAACGTCTTCTGGAGTAACAGCCTCGAAGCCCGCCTGACCCAGGACATCGGCTTCGACATCTCCGGCTGCACGCACACCCTCCAGCTCACCGCCTACGTCCGCAGCAACCTTTCCTCCGGCACCGAATGGCTTGCCGGCCTCCGCTATTTGTTATAACGAATAATGATCTGCCATGATTTCCTTTACTTGTGACTATTCAGAAGGGGCGCATCCGAAGATTCTGGAGCGTCTGGCTGCCACCAATTTTGAACAGCTTCCCGGCTACGGGATGGATCCCTATTGCGAAAGCGCCAAACGGAAGATCCGCGAAGCCTGCGGGGCGCCCGAGGCCGAGGTCTTTTTCCTGGTGGGCGGCACACAGACCAATTCCACGATCATCGCCGCCATGCTGGAAGACTATGAGGGCGTCGTTTCGCCCGAAACCGGCCACATCGGGGTCCACGAAGCCGGCGCCGTGGAGTATACGGGGCACAAGGTGCTGACAATTCCTTCGCACTGCGGGAAAATCGATCCGAAGGAACTGCGCGACTATCTGGAAGCCGCCACGACCGACCCGAATTATGAACATATGGTCTTCCCGGGGATGGTCTACATCTCCTTCCCCACGGAATACGGCACCATCTATTCGAAA
>JAFZAF010000014.1 GCA_017548335.1 Bacteroidales bacterium
GCCATTTTCGCGCCGTTTTGGAGCAAAAGCGCCAGAATCCGGGAAACAATATAATCTGAGCCGTGGCACGTGATTTCGACCGCATTTTCGCCCGTGTAGGAGTGGGGCGCCCGGAAGACAGAGACAAGCACTTCGTCGAGCAGCGCGCCGTCCTTTTCCCGGATCCGGCCGAACTGCAGCGAATAACCGGACGAGGATTGGAGGGATGCATGACCCTGGAAGATTTTGTCGACCAAAGCGATTGAATCGCGTCCGCTGACGCGGATCAGCGCGATGGCGCCACCCTGGGGCGTGGCGGGTGCACAGATGGTATCGTGAATGAGATTCTGCATCGTATTTTCCGCAAAATTAGTTAATTTTAGTCTGTCCGCGGATTTGCTCCTTGTTTTTTCCGATACTGCAAGGGCGACTGGCCGGTCTTGGCCGTGAAAAGCCGCGTGAAATGGTTGGGGTAGGAGAAACCGAGTTCTTCTGCGATTTCTCCAACCGACATCGAAGTGGTCGCCAGTAGTTTTTCGGCGGCGCTGATGAGTTTTCCCTGGATGAATTCCTGGGCCGACATATGCAGTTCCCGCTTGACGAGCGATCCGAAGTAATTGGGCGTCAGGTGGAACTGGTCGGCACACCAGCTGACGTTCGGCTGTCCTTGCTGTGCCGCGCTGCCGCTGGACAGGTAGCTGTCGATCATCGTATCGAGCGAGCGGGCCAGGTTGCGGCCAGGTGTGCTTCGAATGGCATAGCGCTGTTCGAAGAAGCGCTTGCAATAGCTCAGCAGCCGGCCGATGCAGAGCCGGATCATGTGGTTGGTCAGGTAATCGGGCTCCTGCAGCAATTCCGAAAAGGCATTCTCGTAGCAGCCCGCGAGGATACCGCGTTCCCGTTCGTCCAGGGCCAGCGCCGCTTCAAAATCGTGCTGAAAGAAGTCGAACATGTAGAAATCACGTCCGAGGCCTGATTTGACCAGCAGCTCCGGACGGAAAGCCAGCATCCAGCCCCGTCGTTTCGCCGTGTAATCCACTTTCAAGGAAACGCGCTGTCCGGGAATCAGGGAAAAAAGGCTGCCGGCCTGATAGGGGAGTTCCCGGTCATTTTTGCGGAGTTCTCCGAAAACAGAATCCATCAGGATCACGCAATACATGCCGAAGTCCCTTTCCTCGAACAGGGACACGTCCGCCCGGGCCAGATCGCCGGTCGCCACCAGCGGGTGCAGGGTGGGCTGATGAAAGAATTGGTTGAAAGTAGCAATGTCCATGGTGCAAAGATACGTAATTTCGGTAGATAATATGGGTATAATTCGTAAAAAAGCGTAAAAATGGTATAAAATAAAGTAATATCGATAGCAATTCGGGCGAAAAGCCCTGCTACTTTTGCAACAGAAATCAAAAACAACAAGAAAATGCCTGTCAAATTTTACATCCCCGAAAACCAGGTCCCCCTGGAAATGCACAAGGTACGCGTAGTCCAGAAACTCAATCTGCTTCCGGTCGGAGAACGTCTCCGCGCCATCCAGGAAGCGGGCAACAATACATTCCTTCTCCAGAACCGCGACATCTATATGGACATGATCACCGATTCGGGCGTCAATGCGATGTCCGACAAGCAGGTGGCGGCCATGCAGGTGGCGGACGACTCCTATGCGGGTTCCGAGACCTTCAACCGCCTGAAAGCGGCTGTCAAGGAAGTGTTCGGCGTGGATAACGTGCTACCGGCCCACCAGGGGCGGGCGGCCGAGAATATCCTGGCCGAAGCTTTCGTGAAACCCGGCATGTTCACGCTGATGAATTTCCATTTCACGACGACCAAGGCCCACATCACGCGCCTGGGGGGGGAAGTGATCGAGCTGGTCGACAAGAAGGGCCTGATCCCGCAGAGCGACGATCCCTTCAAAGGCAATTTCGACCTGAAGCGGCTGCGTACGGTCATCAAGGAAAAGACGCCGGCCAAGATCGCTTTCGTGCGCGTGGAATCGGGCACGAACCTGATCGGCGGCCAGCCGGTCAGCCTGGAGAATATGCTGGCTGTCTGCGATATCTGCCATGAGTTCGGCATTCCGAGCGTGCTGGATGCCTCGCTGCTGCAGGATAACGTCTATTTCATGAAAGTGCGTGAACCGCGCTGCAAGTACATGGACACCAAGTCGATCTACCAGCTGCTGGCCAGCCGCTTCGACATCATCTATTTCTCGGCCCGTAAACTCGGATTCAGCCGTGGCGGCTTCATCCTCGCGACCGACCACAAGTGGACCGACCAGATGATGGAGTTCGTGCCGCTCTATGAGGGATTCCTGACCTACGGCGGCATGGAGGTCCGTTCCATCGAGGCGGCGGCGCAGGGCCTGATTGAATCGCTGGATATGGAATATATCAATCAGGGTCCGGAATTCATTGCGTACCTGGCCAAGGAACTCGACGACTACGGCGTGCCGGTGATCAAGCCTGCGGGTGGCCTGGGATGCCACTTGAACTGTTCCGAATTTGTCCCGGATCTTCCGCACGACCAGTATCCGGCCGCGGCCGTGGGTGCGGCGATGTTCATCGCCGGCGGCATCCGCGGCATGGAGCGCGGTACGATGTCCGAGCAGCGTGAACCCGACGGGACGGAACGTTTTGCCGAACTTGAGTTGTTGCGCCTGGCCGTTCCGCGCCGCGTCTTTACGCTCAGCCAGATCAAGTACTGCGCCGATCGCGTAAAATGGGTCTGGGATAACCGGAAACTGATCGGTGGCCTCCAGTGGACGATGGAACCGAAGGTGCTCCGCTTCTTCTTCGGCCGCATGAAGGAGATCGGATACTGGCAGGAAGAGCTGGTCGCGAAATTCGAGCAGGACTTCGGCGACTCCCTGTAATCCTGCTGATTTTTTCCGCGGCGGGATAACAAATCAGGCGCAGAATCATTACTTTTGTAATAGAATTCTGCGCCTATGATTTCTTTTATCCTTGCCTTGGCGGCCCTGGTGGCCGGCTATCTTTTTTACGGTCGATTCGTTGAACGTGTGTTCGGGGCCGACGACCGGCCCACGCCGGCTGTCTCCAAAGCCGACGGGGTAGACTATATCGTGCTGCCCTCGTGGAAGATTTTCATGATCCAGTTCCTGAATATTGCCGGGACGGGTCCGATTTTCGGTGCGATCATGGGCGCCAAGTTCGGCCCGTCGGCCTATCTCTGGATTGTGTTCGGCTGTATCTTCGCGGGTGCCGTACACGACTATCTGTCGGGCATGTTGTCGATCCGGCATGGCGGCGCCAACCTGCCGGAACTCATCGGAACCTATCTCGGCAAGACCACGAAGACGGTGATGCTGATCTTCTCGATCTTCCTGTTGATGATGGTAGGTGCCGTGTTCGTGTTCAGCCCGGCCAAGATCCTGGGCGGCATCTGGGAACCGGCATTTGTGGTGAATTCCATCGGCCAGTACAGTTTCTGGATCATCATCGTCTTTATCTATTACATCATTGCCACGCTGCTGCCGGTCGACAAGATCATTGGCCGGATATATCCGGTGTTCGCCTTTGCTTTGATCTTCATGGCGATTGCCCTAATGGTCGTCCTGTTTGTCAAGTTCCCGGATATTCCGGAGGTTTGGGAAGGGTTGAAAGACACGCCTGGCGGTGCCTTGACCAAGAACCCGATTTTCCCGTGCCTGTTCATCTCGATTGCCTGCGGAGCGATCAGCGGCTTTCATGCCACGCAAAGCCCGCTGATGGCCCGTTGTGTCAAGCATGAGAAGATGGGGCGTCCGATTTTCTACGGGGCCATGATTACGGAAGGCGCCGTGGCGCTCATCTGGGCGACGGTAGCCAGCTATTTCTTCTATGGTAAACCCGAACCGGCCTTCCAACTGATTCCGGGCGGTGCCGAGGCCATCGGTGATGCGCCGTCGATCGTCAATCTGGTCTGCCGGGAATGGCTCGGCGTATTCGGCGGCATCCTCGCGCTGCTGGGCGTGGTGGCGGCGCCGATTACCAGCGGCGATACGGCCCTGCGCAGCGCGCGCCTCATCATTGCCGATTTCCTGAAGCTCGACCAGAAGCCCGTCCGCAAGCGCCTCTACATCTGCATTCCACTTTTCGCCCTTGTGTTTGCGCTGTTGATGTGGCAGATGAACGACAAGGCTGGCTTCGAGAAGCTCTGGAGTTGGTTCGGCTGGTCGAACCAGGCTCTGTCGGTCTTCACGCTCTGGGCTCTTACTGTGTATCTGGCGCAGCAAAAGAAACTGTTCTGGATCACGCTGGTTCCGGCGCTTTTCATGACCTGGGTCTGCACGACCTTCCTGATGATCTCGCCCAACGCCTTCGCCCTGAACCTCTACGTCTCCTACGGCATCGGATTCGCCGCCGTCATTGTCGCCATTGCCTGGTTCTCAGC
>JAFZAF010000142.1 GCA_017548335.1 Bacteroidales bacterium
CACCGCGTCATCGAACCGAAAGGTGTCCTTCCGCAGCCCGCAAACAAACTCGACAACAATATGGACGAGATCTGGGACAACGAGATCCTGATCGACGTCCAGACCCTCAACATCGACTCCGCTTCCTTCACCGACATCCACAACTACGCCAAACAGCAGGCGGGTGAGGGTGCCACCGAAGCGCAGATCATGGAAGAGGTCAAGAAAGAAATGTTCCTCAACGTCGAACTCCAGGGCAAGCATCGCAACCGCCGCACCGGTTCGGGTGGCATGCTGCTCGGCAAGGTGGAGAAGATCGGCGACGCCCTCAAGGGCAAGATCGACCTTCAGGAAGGCGACCGCATCGCGACCCTCGTCTCGCTGAGCCTCACCCCGCTCCGCATCGACGAGATCCTCGCCATCCGTCCCGACGTGGACCAGGTGGACATCAAGGGCAAGGCCATCCTCTTTGAGAGCGGCATCTACGCCAAGATTCCGACCGACATGCCCGAGAAACTCGCCCTCAGCGCCCTCGACGTCGCCGGCGCCCCCGCCCAGACCGCGAAACTCTGCCAGTACGGCCAGACCGTCGTCATCCTCGGTGCGGGCGGCAAGAGCGGCATGCTCTGCGCCTACGAGGCCAAGAAACGCGTCGGCGTGACCGGCAAGGTTATCGGCATCGCCAACAGCCCGCGCAGCACCCAGCGCATCAAGGACCTCGGTTTCTGCGACATCGTGGAGAGCGCGTCCGGCATGACGCCTGTCCAGGTCTATGAGATGGTTGAACGCTTGACCAATGGCAAGATGGCCGACGTGACCATCAACTGCGTCAACGTACCCGACCAGGAAATGACGGCCGTCCTCTGCACGAAGGACGACGGCGTCGTGTATTTCTTCTCGATGGCCACCAGCTTCACCAAGGCATCCCTCGGTGCGGAAGGTATCGGTGCCGACGTCAATATGATCATGGGCAACGGCTACACCAAGGGCCACGCCGAATTCACGCTGCAGGAGCTCCGCGAATGCCCGAAACTCCGCAAGATCTTTGAAGAACTTTACGCCTAGGGATATGAACATTTCCAGAAGAAAGGAACTCTTCCCGGAAGTGACCGACGCCCAGTGGAACGACTGGAAATGGCAGGTCAAAAACCGGATCGAGACCCTGGATGAACTGAAGAAGTATGTGAAGCTGACTCCGGAAGAGGAGGAGGGCGTCAAGAAATGCCTGACGACGCTCCGGATGGCCATCACACCCTATTATATTTCCCTCATCAATCCGGACGACCCGTATGATCCCGTGCGTCGCCAGTGCATCCCGACAGCGGCCGAGACGCACCAGGCCGCGGCCGACCTGCTCGACCCGCTCCACGAGGACACCGACAGCCCGACGCCGGGCCTGACGCACCGGTATCCGGATCGCGTGCTGCTGCTCATTACGGACATGTGCTCCATGTACTGCCGCCACTGCACCCGCCGCCGTTTCGCCGGCCAAAAGGACGACGAAAGCCCGCGCGAGCGCATCGACAAGGCCATCGAGTATATCCGCAATACGCCGGAAGTTCGCGACGTGCTCCTGTCGGGCGGTGACGCCCTGATGGTGAGTGACGCCTGGCTGGAAGACATCATCCGTCGCCTGCGCGAGATTCCCCATGTGGAGATCGTCCGCATCGGTTCGCGTACGCCGGTGGTCTGCCCGCAGCGCATCACGCCCGAACTCTGCAACATGCTCAAGAAGTATCATCCCATATGGCTCAACACCCACTTCAACCATCCGAACGAGGTGACCGCGGAATCTGCGGCCGCGTGCGCCCGGCTGGCCGACGCGGGCATTCCTTTGGGCAACCAGAGCGTGCTGCTGCGTGGCGTGAACGACTGTGTCCACGTGATGAAGAAGCTGGTCCATGAGCTGGTAAAGATGCGCGTACGCCCGTACTACATCTACCAGTGTGACCTGTCGATGGGACTGGAGCATTTCCGTACGCCGGTCTCCAAGGGCATCGAGATCATCGAGGCACTGCGCGGCCATACTTCCGGGTATGCCGTGCCGACCTTCGTGGTGGATGCGCCGGGCGGCGGTGGTAAGACGCCGGTCATGCCGCAGTATGTGATTTCCCAGGCTCCCGGCAAGGTGGTCCTCCGCAACTTCGAAGGCGTGATCACGACCTATACCGAGCCGACTGAATATCATGCGGATTGCCACTGCCCTGAATGCGAGAAGAAGCGCCTGGAGGGCGTAGCCGGATTGCTGGAAGGGCAGGATATGGCTATCGAGCCGGCCGTCCTGCGACGCAAGGAGCGCAGTAAAAACCGCGGGAAATAATGCCATTTGTAGGGGAGATACTCCGCCATCGCAGCGTGTCGATTGTCGGCCTTGCGAAAAATGCCGGCAAGACAGAGTGTCTCAACTACATTCTCAAACGGTTGCCGCTCGACTATTTCAACGTAGCGGTGACTTCCATCGGGATTGACGGGGAAACCACCGACCAGGTGACAGGAACCGCCAAACCTGAGATCACAGTCCGGGAGGGGATGTTCTTCGCGACGAGTGAGAAGCATTTCCGCCAGAAGCGTCCCCTCGCCGAACTGTATGATGTGGGGGAGGAAGAGACGGCCCTGGGACGGGTCGTGACGGCCAAGGCCTTGCAGGAAGGGAAAGTGCTCCTGAGCGGCCCTTCCAGCGCACCGGCC
>JAFZAF010000143.1 GCA_017548335.1 Bacteroidales bacterium
CCAGCTTCCGGTTGTGCGCGAAGCATTTATGGCCGACTGCCCAGTTTCCGGGACGGTTGCCAACAAGGATTACCGCAAGGTCCTCCTTGTCCGCGCCGACCAATCCTGGGAGCAGGAAGCACCGGTAGCGACCTTCCGCGTACGGAAAGGAAAGTTCTCCGGGACGGTCCGGATGGATACGACGCTTGCCTATGATTTCTTCTTTTCAGTTCCCGGCTCCGGCATTGCCCAAGTCCGGCCTTTCATTCCCACCCAGACCGGTATTCACGTCGTATGCCCGGAAGAAATGTCGGAAGCCATTGTCCTGGAATCGACATCTCCGGAAAATGTAAACCTGATCAATTGTGAAAACATCGGAACGGGCCTGAAGCCCGTATCCGACCCTATCTATCAGGAGTACAACCAGTTGATCGCGGAAGAAAAGCTTTACAACAATGCCGTTTATGCCCTCATCGCTGAAGCGCGTTCCGCATCGAAGGAAAAATCCAGGGAACTTTGGGACCAATTCGATAAGCTGAAAAAGCGCAACGAGAGTTATTCGGAAGAAGGCCTGGCGGCCAAACGGAAGTTGGATGCATTCCATGCACTTCTCGACAGCCTCAACCGAGATTATCTGATCGGGCATCCCATGGTGAGTTCGTTCTATCGGGTTTGGCAAAGTGTTGAAATGGCCCGTCAGCGGGGAGAGGATTTACAGCCCTGGTTGGACCTCTACGAGGCCCATTATGCCGGACTGTTCCCAGACCATCCCTACCACGCGAAGATCCTCAGCCTGGTCGGCAACAACGTCGGCGACAAGATCCGCGATTTTACCCTGCCCGACGCCGAGGGCGTCGAGCATACGCTTTCCGAACTGACGGCCGGCAAGATTGCCGTCGTCGACTTCTGGGCTTCGTGGTGCGGCTCCTGCCGCATCCGCAGCAAGGCCCTCAAGCCGATCTATGAGCAATACGCCGGCGAAGATTTCACCATCGTCGGCGTCGCCAACGAATACGGCAACGACGAGAAATGGCGCGTCGCCCTGAAGCGGGACAACTATCCCTGGATCAACCTGGTAGCCGTCGATGGCGGCCCCTCCCTCCTGTCCAACCACGCCCAAGTATTCCTCCTGGACCGCGACGGCACCATCCTCTCCATCAACCCCACCCGCGAAGAAATCGAGGCCGCTCTCCAGCGATAATTGCGCCGTCCCCCTGCGAGCGACGCACATGAGGGCGCCGCTTTGTCTGCGTCGCCCGCAAGAAATGGGATGAAGCCCGCAAGATTTCCGGCATGGCTGCATCTATATATAGAAAACACATCTTATTATTCTATGAAAAGATTCATTTGCGCCGCGGCAGTCCTTTTCTTCTCCCTTTCCTCCCTTCAGGCACAGGAGCACAAAAGGGTGGAAAGCAACCTGATGATCAACAGCGGAACATTCTTCGAGACGGGAAGCTACTATGGGAACATGAACTGGTGTGAACTATTCTCATCTACAAGTTCCTTCCATCCGTTGCATCTCTTCCTTCCGGGTCACGTGGTCCGCCTGTCGTATGGCCTTGATATCCGGATGAGCGACCGCTGGTCGCTGATGCCGGGCGCTGGCTTGCGGGCCCAGACAGCCAGCCTGCTGGGAATGTTCTCTATTGGTGGCGATGTTGACGTGATGGCGGCTGCCGACGCTTTCTGCGTGATGCGTTATCATATCCCTGTCGGCGAAGACCAGATCATCATCGGTCTGGGACCGGATGTTTCATTCCTCTCGAAAGACACCTACTACATCGATGCCGACCCTGCGGATCCACGCAACGGGAAGCAAAAGTTCTATCGTTTCGACTACGGCATCCAGCCGAGCATCACGTTCCGAGCCGGCAAACATTGGCAGTGGGGTCTGGAAGCCAACTTCGGCTTGCGCAATATGCGTATCCCGTATGAATTGTCTTACATCCCCTCCGGGCCAGACGCATACCTGCAAGACCCTGCCCAAGTCAGCGTCAAGGGAAGCACCCATCTCCAAACCATCGCCCTTACTTGCGGTTTATATTTCTAACGGCGGCTGATTCTCCGTCATCATTTGTTATCTTTGCAGGTGGGATGGCGCTAACCGCCGGCCTGCCTTAGGATGTCAATAAAGAATCTCGCCCTTTTGTGGACCGCTTTGCTTGCGGTCATCGTCGTTACCGGCTGCCAGTCGGCGGAACAACAGTATGTCAAGAAAGCCGTGAAACTCATGGATAAGCGCGGGCTGTTTGCCGAGGGAGCGGCCTGGGAAGAGGCCAAGGCGGCTGCGCTGGCGGCCCGGCCGGCTACGAAAGAAGAGGCATACGAGGTCACGCGCCAGGCATTGAAGGTTGCAGGCGGCAAACATTCTTTCATTTCCACAGTTGAACGGCAACAGAAGGCGGCAGAGGAAGATGCGGCAACGGCTCCTTCCGTGACGCTGCTTGAAGACAGAATCGCGCTCGTCGTCATTCCCGAATTCAGCGGCCAGAGCCGGGAAGAGAACCAGCGCTATGTCCATGCGGTGCTCGACGCCCTGTCGAAAACAGAAACCCTTCCGGGAGCAATCATCGACCTGCGCGGCAACACGGGAGGCAATATGTATCCGATGATTGCTGCCGTCCATCGCTTCCTGCCCGACGACGTGATCCTGCGCTTCAAGAGCCGGAGATTCTCGCAGTCCATCACGAAAGACTTTATTCTGCGGAGCGTCGGCATCGATGCGCAGCCAAAAATCGACTGTCCCGTCGCCATTCTGACCGACGGGAATACCGCCAGTTCCGGCGAGGCCACACTGCTTTGTTTCCGGGGTTTGGATAATGTCCGTACCTTCGGTACACCGACGGCC
>JAFZAF010000144.1 GCA_017548335.1 Bacteroidales bacterium
CAAAATCCAGGAAGCCGTCTGCCACTATTTCGGCATCTCCGACGACGTATTCCTCTCCAAGACCCGCAAGCGCGAAATCGTGCAGGCCCGCCAGATCGCCATGTTCCTGAGCCGCAGCCTGACCAAAACCTCGCTTTCGTCGATCGGCGCCCAGTTGGGCGGGAAGGACCACGCCACTGTGCTGCACGCCTGCAACACGGTCAACGACCTGATGGATACCGACCGCAGTTTCCGCGGCTTCGTGCACGACATCGAGCGGGTGCTGCAGTCCCCCGAATAATCTTTCCCCTTAAAATAGCGCAATGATGAATACAGAAAAAGTCTTGAATTTTTTCCGTGAGATTACCCGTATACCCCGGGAATCTGGACACGAGGAGCAGATTGTGGCTTATCTGCAGCAATTCGCGGCCAGCCGCGGGCTGGAATGCAAGACCGACAAGGTCGGCAACGTTATGATCGCCAAACCGGCATCCAAGGGATATGAGGACCGTCCCACCGTGGTGCTCCAGGGCCATACCGACATGGTTTGCGAGAAGAAGAGCACGTCCAACTTCGACTTTTCCAAAGATCCGATCCGCTACGTGATCGAAGACGGCTGGATGATCGCCCACGACACAACGCTCGGTGCCGACAATGGTATCGGCGTGGCCTCGGCCATGGCGATTTTGGATGACGATACAATTGAACATCCGCGGGTGGAATGCCTTTTCACCGTCTCCGAGGAGACTGGACTCGACGGCGCCCGCGCCGTCAAGAAGGGCTTCATCACGGGCAAGACCCTCATCAACCTCGACGACGAGGACGAAGGCTATTTCTGCGTTGGCTGCGCCGGCGGCATGGATACCGTCGGAACCTTTACCTACCGGGAGAAGAAGCTGCTTCCGGGAGCTGTCCTGACACGCTTCACCATCGGTGGCGGACAGGGAGGACACAGCGGTGACGACATCGACAAAGGCCGCTTCAACGGCGTCCAGCAGATTGCCCGCTTCCTGAACGAGATCTGGCCGTATAACGTGGACCTGTGTGAGATCGGCGCCGGCAACAAGCGCAACGCTATTGCGCGCGGCGGCGTGGCGGTCGTGGCCATCCCCGCCCGCAGCGAAGAAAAAGTGGTGGCGCAGTTCAACGACTTCGCCGCCCGGCTCAAGGCCGAATTCGCGGTGACCGATCCCGGCCTCTATTTCCAGGCTGAGCCGATAAGCGGGGTGGGAAAGGCAATCGATCGCGGGACTGCCTCCCGACTCATCCGCGCCTTGATTTCAATTCCGCATGGGGTGGAGGAAATGAGCGCCGATATCCCGGGCCTGATCGAGACCTCCACCAACCTGGCTTCGGTGAAGATGGAAAAAGGTTGCAAGATCGTGGTCGGAACGATGCAGCGCAGCTCGGTCAACAGCGAGCGGGTCTTCCTGTCGGAACGTGTTGCAGCCGTACTTGAGCTGGCTGGCGCAAAAGTCCGTCATTCAGATGGATATCCGGGGTGGAAACCTAACATGAATTCTCACGTGAAGGATGTTTGCGTGGCTTCGTACAAGCGGCTCTTCGGCCGCGAGCCGATTGTTCGCGCTATTCACGCCGGTCTGGAATGCGGCCTGTTTACCGAGAAGTTCCCCGACATGGACATGATTGCTTTCGGCCCGACGCTCCGCGGCGTCCACGCCCCCGGTGAGCGCCTCGATCTGGCCTCCCTCGACCGTTTCTGGGCCGTTTTGCTCGATGTCCTGAAAAACCTGTAGCCTATGCCTCGATTGATTGCCCCTTCAATGCTTTCTGCCGATTTCGGCAACCTGCATCGCGACTGCCGGCGCGTGAACCGAAGTGCGGCCGGCTGGTTCCATCTCGACATCATGGACGGCATTTTCGCCCCGAATCTCTCGTACGGATTCCCGGTCTGCAAGGCCATCGCCGAAGTGGCGGAAAAACCGCTCGACGCACACCTGATGATTGTCGAACCCTGGCGCTATATCGAGCGTTTTGCTCAGCTTGGCGTCAAGTATTTAAGTATTCACTATGAGGCATGTAACGACAAACACCTCAAGGAATGCATCAAGTTGATGCGCGACTTGGGCCTGGGTGTTGGCGTAGCCATCAATCCGGAAACCCCGGCCGAAGTCCTCATCCCGTATCTGCGCCAGATCGACTACGTAGTGGTGATGGGTGTCCATCCCGGCTATAGCGGACAGAAGTACATCCCCGAAACCACTGAGAAAGTGGCCGTCCTCGCCGAGATGATCGCGGGCGCCGAAGCCGACTGCTTCATCCAGGTGGACGGCGGCGTCAGCGTGCACAACATCGCCGAACTCGAACGCCTCGGAGCCGGCGTCTTCGTCGCCGGCTCCGCCGCCTTCTCCTCCGGCGACCCCAAATCCGCCATCCGCGCCCTCCTCGACGCTGAATAACGGCCGTAAGCCCGGCTCGCCCGTGCCAGCTCTGCCCAGGTCCAGTTCCACCTAGGCACCTCCGGGCACAAAAACCCTCGATTCCGTGCCCCAACTGCTCAATTTAGCCGGTTGGGGCACGTTTTTGCACCATTCTGTGCCCGACCTTGAATGCTGGCGAAACAGTGCATCATGGCTGCTCCTCATGGTTCGCGGCAGGGGCGGAGCTGCGCTCCAGTCCCTTGACGGCTAACTCCTCCCTTTTAGCCTCGCTGCGCGAGTCTAACGGTCGTCAAACAGACGCCGTCACGAGACGGGACTTCCGCTTGTCCGCCA
>JAFZAF010000145.1 GCA_017548335.1 Bacteroidales bacterium
AACCTAGCGTGATGAAAGCCGCTTGCTTATTCATAAGTCACTGTGACAGACGTGCTTTCTACTTTTCCGTCGAGTGGCGGATTGAATTTGGTGACCGTCAGTTCGGCGTATTCAATCCGCGGGAACCGGTCGGTCAGGACGTTGAGGATCCGCCCGGCCAGATGCTCGAGCAGGTTGGCGGGCTCGGCCATCTCGGCCTTGATGCATTCGTAGATCTCGCTGTAATCGATTGCGTCGCCAAGATCATCGGTGCGGATGGCCTTGCGCATGTCGTAATCGTAGGCGAAATCCACGCGGAACCAGTTGCCGTCGCGCCGTTCGCTCTCCAGGCATCCGTGATGCCCCCGAAACTGCATATTGTTGAGTCGTATCATGATAGGAGGATAAAGACGCAGGGACGTTTGCCGATGGCGAAGCCCTGCTTGGTTTCCTGGCGCCAGTCGGCGATGGTGCGGGTGCGGATCAGTTCGGTGGGGCAGGTAAGGTCGGCGGCCACACAGAGCCGTGTGTCCGGCCGGCAGTTGTTCAGCAGGTCGGTCAGCAGCGCATCGTTGCGGTAGGGCGTCTCGATGATTATCTGAGACTGGTGAAGCCGCGCCGAAGTCCGTTCGAGCGTGAGGATCGCTTCGCGCCGGGCCGGCGTCTTCGCCGGCAGGTAGCCTGTGAAGGCGAAGCACTGGCCATTGAGTCCGGAGGCCATGAGCGCCAGCATCAGCGAGGAGGGCCCGGTCATCGGGACAACCTCCACGCCTTTCCTGTGCGCCAGTTCCACCAGCAGCGCGCCGGGGTCGGCGACTGCCGGAAGCCCCGCCTCCGAAATGAGCCCCGCATCCTGCTCTCCCAGCCGCAGTGCATACGCTTCAATCTGCTGGGGGGACGTATGTTCGTTGATCTCGAACAATTCGAGTTCTTCGATGCTTCCTTTCCACCCGGCCGCCGAGAGGAAGCGTCGCGCCGTGCGTAGCTCTTCTACGAACCAGAGCCGGATCTGCAGAATCCGCTCCAGCACGGGCGCAGGGAGCACGTCACTCGGGGCGAGGTCGCCCAAGGGTGTTGGGATCAGGTAAAGGAGGCCTTTCATTGTTCTTGAGATGGAATATCTTCCGCCAGAGTTCAGCGATCGTGTTGAAGTCTTCCTGGTACACGATACCGGCACCGTTGCGCTGGCTCTGGTCGAGGTAGTTGCTGTATTGGTCGGCGGAGTGCGAGAAGAGCGTCAGGCGGAGTTGCCCCTGCCGGTTCAGCTTGATCTCGATGTCGAGGTCACCCACGATGTCGCTGTTGCTCGACGATATATACTGCCGGTTGCCGATGTTGCCGTTGATACTCACACGGTTGTTGAACAACTGTGTGGACACGGCCACGTCGAAGATGTTGCGACCGTTTTCAGAGGGCTGGTAGTTGAAGCCCAAGTCAAGCGGGATGTCCAGTTGTCGCAGGATATTGTTCAGCTGGCTCGCCATCATTTCGGAAGCGTTCGAGTAGAGCAGGGTGGTGCTGTTGACGATGCCCGACTGCTCGTCGGGGACGAAGCCGCCAGAGACAAGCAGCGCCAGGGCCTGCTTCATCCGCTTGTCTTCCGTATTGAGGGCGCTCTGGATGCGGCTCTGGGTGGTCGGATCGAGGTCGGGGATGTCGATGTTGAATTTGATCTCCGGATTGGCGAGCTTGCCGCTCAGGCTGATGCCGCAATCGACTGTCCGGCGCGTGCTGACGGCGGTGGAGTCGGCAATCAGCGGGCTGATGGAGGCCTTGGTCCGATAGGTGGCGGTCAGGTCGAGATCCGACTGCATCACGTCGCCCACAAAGGCGATTGTGCCTCCCGGATTGATGGAGAAATCGCGCGCCGTGAAGCCCAGCATCCCGAAGTGATAACTGCCGCTGTCCACCCGGTAATCGCCCTTGATGTCGAAATTGTCGCCTCCGGCCGTGATGCCGATCTGTCCGTTGCCCCGCGCCTTGAGGATATCGCCGGTGCTCTTGTCGATTTCGAGCTGGATCTCCGCATCGGGCGTGGCATTGAGCCGCAGGCTGACGTCCAGCTCCGTTTTGGATCCGCTCTTCTTTTCTTTGACCATCTGTTTGGCCAGGACCAACGAGTCGAAAAGCTCCACTTTCTTTTCCTCGTTGTTGATAAAGGTCAGCAGCGAGCGGGTGCTTTTGGCCGAGTTCCCGATGGGGATGTGGATGCTCGTATTGGGCATCGGCGTCAAGGTCAGGAAGAGCCGGATCTTGTTGAGCGGTCCCGACAGGCGCACGGTGCCGTTGGCGAAGGCTTTCCCATAGAAAGTATCGTTGTCGCGGCTGGTCGTGTTGAGGGCCATCGTGTTGTGGAGGTCGATGCGGGTGTTGAGCCGCAGGTCCTGGAAGTGGTCGTAGGGGATGCCGCCCGACAGGCGGGCCTTATGGTCGTAAGGATCGAGAATCGTGATGTCGTCGAAGGTTACGCCCTTGTCGTTGATCGTGAACGGGCCGTCGGCCGTATAGTCGACCTGCGTGTAAAGCAGTTTGAACTTCAACTGGTTGAAACGGGCGTTTTCGCTATTGACCGACAGCTTGTTGAGGGGGCCGGATGCAGTCACGTGCCCGGAAACGGTACCGCTCACGTCCGAGACCAGGCTGGAAAGCAGCGGCTCCAGCATGCCGATCTGCAGCTGGTCCAGCTGCAGGTCGAGGCCGGCCCGCTTGTCGGATGGCCGCAGGAAGCCCGTGGCGCTGAGGGGATGTCTTCCCTCCAAAGTGTTGTCGACCAGGAATTGGAACTGTTTCCCCGGATCATCCCAGTTGCTTTCAATCTGCAAATCGCCGATGTCGATGTCGGCAGCGGAGATCCGGCGCCCCCGCAGGTCGAGCAGGACGCCTTTTTCCGGCCCGAGGACGGCAAAAGCCTCGCCTTGTCCGGTCAGCAGGCCCTGCAGGTTGAGCGGCGTTTTCAGGAAGGAGTTGGCCAGCCCGAGGTCGAAATCGTTGAGCAGGACCCGGATCGTGTCGGTCGTCCGCGCACCGATCGTTCCGTCGGCCATCAGGCTCTGTTCGCCGTTGTAGATGGCAAAGTTGTCGATCCGGATTTCTTTTTCCTTGTAGAAGAGGGTGGACGGGATGATTTCCCATTCATTGTCGGCGATGGCGAAGGTCGAAGCGAGCAAGTCGCCCCGGACTTGATAGCCCTCTTCGTGTTCGGGGTTGAGGAACTCGATCAGGGCGCCCAGATCGGCGCGGTGGCCGGAACCGTCTTCGTTGTGGAAACTGGCGGTCAGGTTGACGAGCGTGCTGTCGGTCAAGGCGTCGACCCGCACATTCTCGGCCATCATCCCGCCGGCTTGCAGCCGGTCGATGTCGAAGTCGGCGGTAAGCCGCTCACCCTGGGTGAAGAAACGTCCCTGGACATTCCGGAGAATCGTATTGCCGAAAGCGGTCAACTCTGAAGAGAGCGTCCCGACAACCTCGTCGTTCAGCAGGTTGAGGCCGACATAACTCTCTCGCGAGACAAACAAGCCGGGGGAGAAGAAGTCAAGCAGGGGCTGCAGTTCGAGGGTACGGAGCTGCAGCGAGCCGAAATCTTCGGGATGCGGTGTATCGCCTGCCCGGTCATGCTTCTTGCCCAACAGATGCGACAGATTGTCTTCCATAATGAGATGGAGGGCCCGCTCGGTAAAATCGGTGATGAAGAGATTGCCCTCGTAGTTGGCGCGGGCGACGTTCGATTCGAGCAAGAGGCCGTAGCGCTCATCCTGAAGGGTGGACGTGAGCGACAAGTCGCCGATATCGAACACCTTTTCGCCCAGCATGGCCTGGAGGGAGTGGATGTTGGCTTCGCCGAGAAATGCACCCTGCGGGGTCTGGAGGATGTCGGCGTTGAGGGCCAGGCTGACCGAGGAACTGTCGCGCTTGTCGAAGTGCAGGGCGCTCAAATCCGCATGGTTGAGGTCCAGATCGATGATGTACCGGTTGTTTTTCCCTTTGCTGCCCAGGGCAACGTCGCTGTGGAGGATGAGCTGGAGGTTTGGGTCTTCGCTCATAACGTCCGCACGCAGGAGTCCGTCCTGCAGGGTTCCGGCACCGACGAGGTCGTGGTAGTCGTAGCTGTGAAAGGTGAGGTTCTTGATCCGGATCGGTTCCACGGAGGCGGTAAATCCTTTCCCGGAAGAGGAGAAGGCCAGATTGGTCTGGCACGTCAGGGCACCGAGGGTCTTGTTGCCGAGAATCCGTCCGAGTTGGAGCGATTCGGTGGAGGCGGTGCCGTCGATCCGCAGGCCGCCTGCGCCACGTCCTATGGAAGCATCGAACACAGCGCTGCCCATTGTTTCGGTTTTCAGGGTTCCTGTCGCTTTCAGGTCAGAAAGCGTACCGTCAGCCTTGGCTGTCAGCGACAGTTTCTCGCCCGGTGCCAGCCGGGACAGGCTTGCCTTGTCGAAACCGGGACTCAGGCCGGCGAGAATCTCGGCCAGGTCGGAGGTACGGGTGGAGGAACGCAGGATTTCCGCATAAACTCGGGCGTGGTCTGTGTCGGGCAGTCCGCGCAGACGGAATTTGAGGTCGAGGAAGGTTTCCTGGGAGGCGGATTCCACGTGCAGCAAGTCGGTCCGCAGGTCGCTGACGGATCCCCGGACCCGGCCGTCAAGCCATACAGCGGCCGAGGGAATCTTCCCCGGCAGAATAGCCGCGAGCGTCTGAGTGTCGAAGAAGCTGTCGTGCAGGTCGGCATCGATCGATACCCGGTTCAGGAAGTCCGAGAAGTCGCTGAAGTCCCTGAAACCCAGATTCAGGTCGGCCTTGATGTCCGAACGGCCGTCATTGGCGCGCAGATCCAGGATCTGGATGCCCGTGCTGTCCATCGAAACATTTCCCCCGAAATCTTCGAGGTTCAGGCCGCGGCTTTCTTCCCGCAACGTCAGGTTGTCGATGCGTGCGGAAGCCGTTTTTCCATAGTGGATGTCACGTGCCGTAAGGTTGATGTCTTGTATGTGCAGGCTGTCGGTCAGGAAGTCGACGTGCTTGATCGTCAGGCGGTTAGCGTGGATATCGTCCCATGGCAGGCCGGAAGGTTCCTCCTTTTTCGGCCGGTTCTTCAGCGGCGCAAGGAGAGCGGCCAGGTTGGTGGTGCTGTCGTTGATGTGCCGGATGGCGATGCGGCCGTTCTCAAGGCTGACGCGGCGGATGCGTGCCTCGTTGGAGAACAGCAGCGAAGAAGCTTTCAGGCTGACCAGCACCTTGCCCAGATGCGCCACGGTGTCGCCGGGCGCCTGAATGACATCGACGTCTTTTAAGATCAGGTTGTTGGGATAGGAGAGCAGCACTTTTCCCACATGGACTTCTCCATCGAGTTCCCGGGACAGCCGGTCGGTGACCTTGCCGACCAGGGCCGTCTGGACGGCCGGGATCTGCACGGCGATCAAGGCGGCCGTCGGGAGAATGACGAACACCAATACCAGGATGCGGACAATGATCTTCCAGGTCTTCATGGGGACGTTAAACTTACAAATATACGAAATAATTGCTACTTTTGCGCAAATTACACTTTATGGCAATCCTCATCCTCGGAATCGAATCTTCTTGCGATGATACGTCCGCCGCCGTCCTGCGCGACACATATCTCCTGTCCAACGTGATGGCTTCCCAGGAAGTTCACCGCCAATATGGCGGCGTCATCCCGGAACTGGCCTCCCGGGCCCATCAGCAGAACATCCTGCCGGTGGTTTCCGAGGCCCTGAAGCAGGCTGGTGTTTCGATTGCCGAGATCGATGCCATCGCCTTCACCCGGGGACCGGGCCTGCTGGGTTCCCTGCTTGTAGGAACTTCGTTCACGAAAGGGCTGGCCATTGCTGCCGACAAACCGATGATTGAGGTGAATCACCTGCAGGGACATATCCTTTCGCACTTTGTCAAGGTGGAAGGACGGGACAACCGCAGTCCGGAATTCCCTTTCCTTTGCCTGCTCGTGTCGGGCGGCCACACGCAGATCGTGCGGGTGGACGATCCGCTGCACTTCGAGATCCTCGGCCACACCATCGACGATGCCGTGGGCGAGGCCTTCGACAAGTGCGCCAAACTGATGGGGCTGGGCTATCCCGGCGGACCGGTCGTGGACCGGCTGGCGAAGGAGGGCGACGAGAAGCGTTTCCGTTTCGCCAAGCCCAACATCCCGGGCCTGGACTACAGTTTCAGCGGCATCAAAACCTCGCTGCTCTACTTCCTCCGCGACCGGATTGCGGAAGAACCTGATTTCTTGGAAAAGAACAAGGCTGACTTGTGCGCATCGTTCCAGAAGGACCTCATCGACATCCTGCTCAAGAAACTGATTCTCGCCACGAAACAGACGGGGATCCGCCAGGTGGCCATTGCCGGCGGCGTGTCGGCCAATAGCGGCCTGCGCGGACGCATCGTGGAAGAAGGCTGGAAGCGCGGCTGGACTACCTTCCTGCCCGAACTGCGCTTCACCACCGACAACGCCGCGATGATCGCCATCACAGGCTACTATAAATACCTGGCCGGCCAGTTCGCCCCGCTCGACATCGCTCCGGTCTCCCGTGCCGCCGAGTACGGCGACTGAATGTTTTACGCATCGGGATGTCATCCCGATGCTGAAGAACCATTTATGAAAGAATTCGAAATAGCTTTTCCCATCCGGCATGAGCCGACCGAGGCCGAACTCCGGCAGGTGGCGGGGCGCGCCTTGGGCGTGAAGCCCGAGCGCGTGGCCGCTGTGCGTATCGTCCGCCGCTCGCTTGATGCGCGCGGGGAGATCGTGTATCGATACCGTGTCCAGGCGGCAGCGGCTGGAGAAATGCTCGAAGAATTCGTCGTTCCTGCCTATCGCGACGTCCATGCCGCTGAACCTGTCCTCATTGTGGGCAGCGGCCCGGCCGGGATGTTCGCCGCGCTTCGCCTGCTGATGGAAGGCCGTCGCCCCGTCATTCTGGAGCGGGGCAAAGACGTCCATGCCCGCAAATACGACGTGGCGGCGCTCAACCAGCAGCGCCTCGTCAATGGGGAGTCGAATTACTGCTTCGGCGAGGGGGGCGCCGGCACCTTCTCCGACGGCAAGCTATACACCCGCTCCAGCAAACGGGGCGACCTCCGCGAAGTGCTGCAGCAACTGGTTGCTTTCGGTGCACCGGAGAGCATCCTGGTGGATGCCCACCCGCACATCGGCAGCGATGCGCTGCCCCGCATTGTGGAGCAGATCCGCCAATGCATCGTGGAACATGGCGGGGAATATCATTTTGGCGAGAAGGTAACCGGCATCCTCTCCGTCAGCGACGGGCTCCACAAAAGATGGAAAGTGCTTTGCGCAGGCGGGACGTCCTATACGGCCCGGCAAGTGATCCTGGCTACGGGCCATTCATCCCGGGACATTTACCGCTATTTCGCCGCCCAAGGCTGGCCCTTGGAAGCCAAGGGCTTTGCGCTGGGCGTCCGGGCCGAACACCCGCAGGCGCTCATCAACAAGATTCAATACCACAGCAAACACCAACCCGGCATGCCGGCAGCAGAGTATTCTCTGGTGGAGCAGGTGGACGGCCGCGGTGTCTTTTCGTTCTGCATGTGTCCGGGCGGCATTCTCGTCCCGTCCGTAACCGCACCCGGCGAGGTCGTGCTCAACGGCATGTCCAATTCGATGCGCAATTCGCCCTGGGCAAACGCCGGCATTGTCTGTGCCGTCAATCCGGGCGACGTGCCGGAATACGACCGCTTTGGCGTCTTCGCGCTGCTGGAGTTCCAGCAGTCCGTGGAGCGGGCGATGTTCGGCTTTTCCGATTCGCTCCGCGCCCCTGCCCAGCGGCTGGTGGATTTCTGCCGGAAGAAAGATTCCCAGGGCCTGCCGCGCAGCTCCTATCAACCAGGTGTCTTGAACGCCCCGCTCTACGACTTGCTGCCGGCCGGTGTCTATGAACGCTTGCGCGTGGCCTTCGCTGCCTTTGACCGGAAGATGCACGGCTACTATACGAACGACGCGCTGGTGCTGGGCGTGGAATCAAGAACATCGTCCCCGGTGCGCATTCCGCGCGATCCGGAGACGATGTGTGTTCCTGGCCTGGAAGGCCTCTATCCGTGCGGAGAAGGGGCGGGTTATGCCGGCGGCATCACCTCCAGCGCCCTCGACGGCATCCTAGTTGCCGCAGCCGCCGCCACACGATGAGCAATCGTGGGTGCAGGCGGCACGTTCACCGTGCAGCCCGTCGGTCAGTTCTTTCTCGGTAGCATCGCGGATGCCGATCACCTTTCCACTGAAATGCAGCTCCTTGCCGGCCAATTCGGGGTTGAAGTCCATCTTGACGCTTTCCGGTTTTACTTCCACCACCTTGCCCGGGATCACGCCACCGGCCTGGTTCATCATCGGAATCACTTGTCCGACGACGAGCAAGTGCTCCTGGATCTTGCCGTCGATTTCGAAAATGTGTTTGGGGAGCTCTATAACTGCCTTTTCATCGTACACGCCATAACCCTCTTCGGGGCTTAGGACGAATTCGAAAGTGTCGCCGACAGTCTTGTCGAGCAGATATTCTTCGAACTTGGGAAGCAGGTAGCCGAGTCCGTAGATGAACTCGAGCGGCTGTTCTTCCGTGGCCTGGTCTTTCACTTCGCCGTCCACCAGCAGGGTATAGGTCAGGGAGACGACTTTCTCATCTTGGATTGTCATGGTTGTCACTGTTTGTCTATGGTCATTATCAAATTGTAAGTACGTTTGTTGTAAACCCGCGTGGCTGTACTCAAACCGCCTTCTGCGATCCATTTTCCCTGACGGGTACTGTTGTCGATCAGCACCCAGTAGTTGCAGAGCGGCAGATAAATGTTGCGCAGGTTTTCCATGCCCTGCCGGTAGCGCCGCCGGATCGTGGCTTCCGGCACGTTGTGCCCGCCCGACGAAACGCGGATCGCCACCCGCTTGACGGCCAGATCGTCGCACTTGAGCCAGAAGTAGAAGATGCCCACCATGTAGCCCTTGTGCTGGGCCCGGGTGATGGTTCCCGCCAGGGTGCGCGTGGCCAGTGTCGTTTCCACAGCGAAATCCTCGCCCTTTTCAATCAACTGGTCCATCCGTTCGAGCATCAGCCGGGAGGCCCGGATCATCTCGCGTTCGGGATCCTGCGGCGACAGTTCGTCGGCAATCTCGTCGGCGTTGACGAACGTGTGCAGGTTCAGCAAGTCCGGCAGCATCGTATAAGAAGCCGTCGTCTTGCCCGCTCCGTTGGGTCCCGATATGATGTACATCCTGCTCATTTAATCCTGTACGGATCATCTCCGTACAACGTAAACTTCTTCGATTTGCGGAGCCATTTCTGTTCCTCGGCCTTGACGTATTCGCGGGTGGCCTCCCAGTCAAGGCGGCCTTCCACATAGCTCAGCAATGTGGCGTCTTCCAGATAGCGGCCGAGTCCCTCGTCCGAGAATTCAGGGCAGGTATCGTGGATGAAACGCTGCAGCTGCAGGGCGTGGTTGAGGGCGTGATAAGCGGCGCCGGGGATGAACATCAGTTGGAAGCCGAAACAGGTCTCGTCCCGGTAAATGCCGTATGAGGGCACGAAGCGGGTCCATCTGACGTGCAGGGCGGGATGGGCGATGGGGCTTTCCGGATCATTCCAGGTCTTGAGGCCGAGCCGGGCGGGATAGTCGAATAGCCGTTCCATCCACGGGGCTCCGAACTGCTCGAAGGGGCGGTTCGTGCCGTGGCCGTAGCTCACGTTGGTGCCCATCCATAGACATTGCCCGCTATAGAAATGCGAGGTGAACAGGCCGGAGAAATCGGAGAACGGCGGAATGGTCCAGGCCATCAGCTCGCGGTTCACCGCCTCGGCGCTTGCCGCGATGATGTGCAGCGGGAAACGGGCCCCGAGGTCATTGTAGAAAAGATTCGCCGTCTCGCCCAGCGTCAAGCCGTGGCGGTGGGGTAGTCCGATGATGCCCAGTGTTCCCTCGATCTGCCGTCCGGCCGGATTGATGCGGTCGACCAAGAATACTGGCAATGCGTCGCCGTCGGTCTTGATCCGTTTGAACAGGTTGTAAAGCAGGGTCGTGTAGTTGCTGTAGCGTGAGCCCACGTCCTGCAACTCGATGACCAAAGCGTCGAGATCGCGCAAGTCGGCTTCCTCAATGGTCGTAACGACCTCGCGTGTTTCCACGCCCGGAATCATCGCCCCATACAGGGAATGCTCCGGCGTGAAAATCCGGACCAGATTCCCTCGTCGGGCCAAACTCTCGAACAGATATTCCCCTGTATCAGGATGCCACGCCACCTGATTGCACAGCACCCCGAGGCGCCCTTTCCGGAGCACCAGGTCCTCCTGCTCCAGCAACGGTGTAGTTCGGAATGAAAACATGTTGTAAAGATAGGAAAAAAAACGGCAGCGCCGTTGCACTGCCGTTTTCGTTTCCTTTCCAGAAGTGATTATTTCTTCTTCTGACCGTATCTTGAGTAGAATTTGTCCACGCGGCCGGCGGTGTCGACGAGCTTCATCTTGCCCGTGTAGAACGGGTGCGAAGTGTTGGAGATCTCGACCTTCACCAGCGGGAAGGTATGGCCGTCGATATCGATCGTCTCCTTCGTGTTGACGCAGGAGCGGGTGATGAAGACGTGCTCATTGGACATATCCTTGAATGCTACAAGACGGTAGGATTCGGGATGGATTCCTTTTTTCATTTGC
>JAFZAF010000146.1 GCA_017548335.1 Bacteroidales bacterium
CCCGGAATCACTGTGCCGGCGCCTTCGGTGCCGGGTGCGATGGTGCTGAGGACTTCTTCGTTCTGGTCGTCGATGGTGGTGGTTTTCTCCTTGATGGAGAGGATGTCATCGACGATGTAGCGGGTGTGGCCGCGCCAGGGGAGACGGCCGAAGTACTCTTTGTAGTGGAGGTCCATGACTTTGCCGCTTTCGGTCATGAGCCGTTCCGCGATCTCTTTGTCAGCGATGGAGAAGTCGAAGGTATTCGACTGGACGCCGGTGGTCTGGGCCTTGATGCCGGTCTGGATCAGTTTGCCTTCGTAGGTTTTCCAGATCACGCCTTTGTGTACGACATAGTTGAGTTCACCGCTGCGGACGCCTTCGCCGAAGACGAAATAAAAGCGGAAGTAGCAGAATACGGCCAGTCCCAGGATGAGGACGGCAATCAGGATTCCGATAAATTTTTTCATGGTATGGGATTTTTACAGGTTAAACGTAACAGGCGATGCGTTCTGCGATCAGGATGAGAAGGAGGATGACCGCAAGGGTGCGGCTTCCCTTCTTCCGGTCGGGAGCGTTGAAATATTCGTTGAGGAGCAAGGCCACGGGCAGGGCCGTGACAAGCCCGGCGGGGTGCCGGCTGTCGGGCAGGAAAATCCCTGTCAGTACACAGAGGGCGAGCGTCAGGTAGATGATGCGCAGGACAGCGGCGGAGCGGGCGATTTTATAGCGGTCCAGGCGGCCGATCGACCAGAGGATGGCCAGCACGGTGGCGAGTGCCGTGAGGAGAATCCGGAGAAGCGTGGCGGCCGAGAAATGCAGGGCCCCGTGGGAGACGGTTGTCATTTTTCCCCACAAGTCGGTGAAGAACGCTTCCGGGGTCGGACTTCCGGGCCTCAGGGCCAGGATGCCGAGATAGATTCCCAGCGGCAGGCAGAGGGCCAGCAAGGAGGCGATCCAGAACTTGAATTTGTCTTCCGCCTTGCTGTAGGCCAGGATTGCATAGACCGGTGCGAGCCAGAGGAATGGGGCGAAAAGCAAGGCCGAAGCGCCAAGCGCGGCCCAAGCCGCGGTCAGGTTTCCCATCGAGGGCCGGACGGCGCAGAACCCGAGGAAACAAAACATACTGAGTGCCAGCAGCAAAGAAGCCCCGTGAAAAGGAGAGGCCCAGAGCGCCTCGGGATTGGCTGAGGCAAGCACGATGTAGGCGGCTGGCGTGAAGAGGCTCACTTGCGCCAGGATCCGGTCTTCGGCGAGGTAGAGCATGGTAGCGTTGACCAGGATGACAGCTGCCGCCAACAGGCCGGACAGGAATGAATGCGGAACGCTGGTATCGGACACGAACATGCCGCTGGCATACCAGATGGCCAGCAACAGGAAAGTGCCTGCCAGTATCAGGAATTCAGAAATCGTCCGGTTCATTTCAGTACAAAGTTAGATAAATACGCAAAATTTGCTAACTTTGAAGCGAAGATAAATGATTTCCACGGTGAAAAAATGGCTATTTACAGGGGTGCTGTGCCTGCTGCTGTTCCCTTCCGGCTGCCGGCCCGAGGGCATCATTCCTCCCGGAGAAATGGAAACCCTCTTTGCCGAATTCTATCTGGCGGACGCCTGCATCGAGACAGTGAATGCGGAGGAGGGAAGTCCCCTGTTCCGTCCGGACTCCCTGCGCGTCTATCAACCCTTGATCGAGAAGCATGGTTTCACCGAAGATGAGTTCCGGGCGTCGCTCGCTTACTATCTTCACCGTCCCAGCGATTTCAGCAAGATGTTCAAGCATGTGCGCGTCCGGCTGGAGCAGGAGGCGGATCGGCCTGTGGATTGGGTGGATACCGAGGATGCCGAGGATGTCGGGGAAGAGATTGAGCTGGAAGAGAAAGATGGGGCTGTGACAAAACACCCGAGGGGAATCGTGAAGGAAGGCGTCGAACCGGAGCTCGAACGGGAGCCGGAAGACCTGCCGGAGGTGAAACTGGAAAAGAAGCCGGAACCGAAACAGGATCCGAATCCGAAGCCTTCGCGGAAGCGCAAGAGAATGACCAAAGAAGATTTGAAACGGCTTGAGGAGGAGCTCAAATAGCATGCGTGTCGTAATACAGCGGGTTTGTTCGGCTTCTGTCGTGATCGACGGGAAGTGTGTAGCGGCCATCGGGCACGGCATGCTGGTGCTTTGCGGATTCGAGGAAACGGACGAAGAAGAGGATCTGGATTGGACTGCACGAAAGATTGCAGCGTTGCGCATCTTCGACGACGAGGCGGGCGTCATGAACCGTTCGGTCGTGGATGTGGGCGAGGAGATCCTGGCCGTAAGCCAGTTTACGCTGATGGCTTCCACGAAGAAAGGGAACCGGCCATCCTACGTGAAAGCGGCCCGTCCCGAGACGGCGGTTCCGCTGTACGAGCGCTTCAAGGAGAAACTCGCCACACTGATAGGCCGACCGGTTCCCAGTGGTGTCTTCGGTGCCGAAATGCAGGTGTCGCTGGTCAACGACGGCCCCGTCACGATCTGCATCGACAGCAAGAATAGAATTTGATACATAGTTAGATACGATGGAAAATCAAGCAATCTACAAGGCCGTTCTGGGAATGATCGACCTGACGTCCCTCAATAGTACGGATACGTATTCAAAAATTGCGGCGATGACGGAAAAGGTCAACCGGTTTCACGATACGTTCCCGGATTATCCGCTGCCGGCTTCGATCTGCGTCTATCCCAATTTCGCGAAGACCGTCGCGCAGACCCGCCGCGATGCGGACGTCCATGTCACGGTCGTGGGCGGTTGTTTCCCGGCTTCCCAAAGTCCGCTGTCCGTGAAGGTGGCCGAATGTACGGCTGCTGTGTCCGACGGGGCCGACGAGGTCGACATCGTGCTGGCCCTGAATTCTTTCTTGGATCACAACGAGGCGGAAGCCCGGCGCGAGATCGTGGAGATCGGCGCAGCCATCCGGGCCGTCAAGGCTTCGGCGCATTTGAAGGTGATCCTGGAAACGGGTGCCTTGAAGGAGCCTTCGCTCATTGCGGAGGCGTCATTTCTGGCCATGGAGGCCGGGGCGGATTTCATCAAGACCTCGACCGGGAAAATGCAGCCGGCCGCCACGCCTGAGGCGGCGCAGGTGATGTGCCGCTGCATCAAGGAATACTACGGCAAGACGGGCCGGATGGTAGGCTTCAAGCCGGCCGGCGGCATCGCTACGCCGGAAGATGCCGTGACCTACTGGAACATCGTGTCGGAAACGCTGGGCGAAGCCTGGCTCAACAAGCGCTACTTCCGTTTCGGCGCCAGCCGGATGGCCAACAACCTGCTCTCGGCCCTGGAAGGAAGGGAGATCAAATACTATTAGGATGGGTAGCCTGCTGATCAAGAACGCGCTGCTGAACGGGAAGAAGACGGACATCCTGGTCGAAGGCAACCGCTTCAGCTCCCTGGCCGCCCCGGCAGGAACGGTGGCGGATACGGAGCTCGACGCCGAAGGGATGGCGGTTCTTCCGGCTTTCTACAACACGCATACCCATGCGGCGATGAGCCTGCTCCGCGGTTATGCCGACGATCTTCCGCTGGAAAAGTGGCTGACGGAGTATATCTGGCCTTATGAGAACCGGATGACGCGCCAGGATATCCGCGAAGGATCGCGCCTTGCCGTCCGGGAAATGATCCGGACCGGCAGCGTGTTTTTCTCCGACATGTATTTCGACATCGAGGAGACCCTCGCCATCGTACAGGAATACGGCCTGCGGGCTGCTATCGGCGTGACGTTCGTGGAAGCGCACGCCAAGTCCCAGCGGGCCGAAAAGCTGGACATGCTCCGCCACTGGGTCGATCCGACCGGTGGGTTGATTACCCTTACCGTCGCCCCGCACGCCATCTATACCGTTGGGCCGGAATTGCTGGTCCAATGCGCCGAGACGGCCCGTTCACTCGGCTTGAAGCTGCATATCCATCTGTCTGAGACGAAGAAAGAAGTGGACGATTGCGTGCGGGAACACGGCATGACGCCGGTGCGTTACCTGGAAAGCCTGGGCTTTCTCGGCCCGGATGTCATTGCGGCCCACGTGGTCCATGTGGACGAGGAAGAGGCAGCCATCCTGGCCCGCCGCGGCGTTACGGTCGCCAACTGCCCGTGCTCGAACATGAAACTGGCTTCCGGCATCTTCCCGTACCGGCTTTTGCGGGACGCCGGGTGCCGGATTACGCTCGGGACGGACGGCGATTCCTCCAATAACAACCTCGACATGCGCGAGGAGATGAAATTCGCCGCCCTGCTGGCCAAGGTCAGCAGCGGCGATCCCGAGATTATGCCTGCTTCGGAGGCATTGGCCGTCGCCACGCGTAATGGCGCCGAAGCGTTTGGTATCGAAGCTGGACAGATCCGGGAAGGGATGCTGGCCGACGCCCTGCTGGTCCGGCTCGACGACGAGCGGATGCAACCTTGCCACAATCTGGTTTCAAATTGGGTCTATGCCGCGGGCAGCAGCTGCATCGACACGGTACTTTGCAATGGCCGCATCTTGATGAAAGACCGCACGCTGCTGGTCGGATGATTGCGAGACGATGGAAAAGGAGATTCACGAATACGGACTGGACCTGCACGGCTCGATGCTTCTGGCGGAATACCGGGAGAAATACCCGGTGTATTGCCGGCTGAAGGAAGTCGTGCTGGAACTGCTGACAAATTGCATGCAGCAGGGGCGGCTGATCGTCTCCGGCCTTGAGGCACGGGTCAAGCAGGAAGCGAGCCTGGCCGGCAAGCTGGAGCTCAAGGGACAGAAGTACAAGCAGCTTTCCGATGTTACCGACCTTGTCGGCGCCCGCATCATCACGTTCTACAGCGATGAGGTGGACAAGATTTCTGCCTGGGTGGACAGCCTGTTCGAAGTGGACTGGGACCGTTCCGTGGACAAGCGGAAACTGCTGGGGAAAGATACCTTCGGCTACCTGTCGCTCCATTATATCTGCCGGATTCCGGAGTCGCTGTACCGGGACGAACAGTATCCGGAAATCAACAGAATCTGGTTCGAGGTGCAGATGCGCACCGCCTTGCAGCACGTGTGGGCCAGTATGAACCACGATACGGGATACAAGAGTGGCTTCGAGGTGCCTCCCGAGTATATCCGCAGCCTCTCCCGGCTGGCTGGCCTGCTCGAGCTGGCCGACGAGGAATTCAGCCGCATCCGCAAGGAACTGACCGGTTACCGCCGCAAGGTGGAGGTACTGGTCAAGGACGGCAGCTTTGATGAAGTCTCCCTCAACGCAGACACGTTCCGCAGATACATGTCCCTTGACCCTTTCGCTTCCCTCAACGCGAAGATCGCTTCGATCAACCAGGCGGAAGTGCAGCAGCTCAACGGCATGCCTTACCTGGAGCCGATGAAGCGGCTTGGCCTCAAGACGCTGGGCGATGTGGAAGCCATGCGGAAAAAGTACTCCGGAAAGGCTTTCCAACTGGCGCTGCACCAGATCAGCGGCACGGATCTCGACATCATCGCCTCCACGCTGGGCCTGCAGAACGTCTGTCTGGTCTATGCGGCGGAATTGGGCGGCCAGAAAGGAATCGAGCAGTTCCTCGAATGCCTGAACGGTCCTTCGAAGTACAATGCCGAGTCGGCCGGGCGCATTTATGACACACTCTTGAAAGTACACGATATGTAGTTATGGCAAACGATTATCTGGACAGTTCCTTGCTTGACCGGGCCATTGTTTTTGCCGTCAGGGCACACCGCGATACGGAGCGCCGGGGCAAGGGATTTCCCTATATCGTCCATCCGCTCGAGGCAGTGGCCATCGTCGCCACAATGACATCCGACCAGGAAATGCTGGCCGCGGCTGCCCTGCACGACGTGGTGGAAGACACGGCGTTCACGCTCGACGACCTGCGGAAGGAATTCGGGGAACGGGTGGCCGCGCTGGTCGAGCAGGAGAGTGACAAGTTCGTTCCGGGAGCCGACGAATCGGCTTCCTGGCGGGAGCGCAAACAGGCGGCCATCGACCGGCTCGCATCCGCCCCGTACGAGGCGAAGGTCGTCGCCCTCGGCGACAAACTCTCGAACATGCGGGCCATCGCACGGGATTACGACGAACTGGGCGATAAGTTATGGGATCGTTTCCATGCGCCCGGCGGTCGCGCAGACCATGAATGGCATTATCGAGGCCTGGCCGAGTCGCTCAGCGACCTGGCCGGTACGCATGCCTATACGGAGTTTACGCAGCGGATCGAACACGTTTTCGGCAAGCCGCGTCCGGAATGGATCGACCTCCACGATTACGAAGTGAGCGGTGATGGCTACACCGCCGTCAGCTACAACCACAAGGATGGGAAGCGGATGATGAAGCTTTATGCCGACTACATGCCCCTTTCCGAACCGGAACGGGAATTGCGGCAGTCCTGGGCGATCATGGACCTGGGCATCCGGATTCCAAAGGCATACCGCCTGGTCACCGACGGAAAGCGCGTGGGCGTGGAGTTCGAACGCATCACGGGCAAGCGCTCATTTGCCCGTGCCATCTCCCAGGAACCTGACAACCTGGAGCGCTATGCAGCGGAGTTTGCCCGACAGTGCCGCAAATTGCACACGACGCGCTGCAACACGGCGGTGTTCTCTTCCGTCAAGGATCATTTCAAGCAGGTTATCGATGCTTCCCGCGATTTCGACGGGGAGCAGAAGGCGAAACTGCATGCCTTCGTGGACCATGTGCCGGATGCAGACACCTGCCTGCACGGAGACATGCACATCGGTAACATCATCATGGCGGATGACCGCACCTGGTGGATTGACCTGGCCGACTTCCGTTACGGGGATCCGCGCTTCGACATCGCGATGCTCTGGTTTGTCTGCGTCGCAAACGAGAGCGAAGAACTTGCACAAAGGCTTTTCCACATCTCCCACGGCCAGATGCTGCAAGTATGGGACGTGTTTGTCCGTACCTATTTCGGAGAAAACGCCGATCCGGAGCAGGTGAGTGCCGAAATCGCTCCTTTCGGCGCACTCTATATGATTCATTTCGCCAACCGGGAGTCGATGCTGCCGCCGTGGCGTGCACATATTGAAAACACACTGCTCAAGTAGCCCATGCACTA
>JAFZAF010000147.1 GCA_017548335.1 Bacteroidales bacterium
CCGTCACCCGGCGCCCGAAATCGAGAAACTGACGATGTCCAGCCCGCTGCCATCCACCTACTTCTCTCCGGATTATTCGAAAGCCGTGATGGCTTATCGCACCTGCCGCAGCGTGCCTGTCGCCGAATTGGCGGCGAGCGAAGCCCGCATCGGCGGCCTGCGGGTGGATCCGCGCAACTTCAGCGAAACCCGTGAGAACTGGTTTGATGCACTGGCCGTCCTTGACGTGTCAACGGGAAAGACCGTCAAAGTCATCGGGCTGCCCGCTGATCCGCGCGTCAAGTTCGTGACTTGGTCGCCAGACGGACGCTATGTGGCTTTTACGCTCTCTTTTCCCTATCGGATAGAGTTGTGGCGTATCGACATGACAGATGCTGTACCCATGGCCAAGAGACTTCTGTCGAACCGGGTCAACACCATTTTCGGCAATCCGTTCTTCTTCCTCGACGACGACCACATCTTGTTCAAGATGGTGCCGGACAGCCACCGGGAAGCGCCCAAGCAGACGGTTGCGCAATCTTCTGTCGTTCAGGAAGTCCTGGGCGAGAAGAAATCGATCCGCACCTATCAGGACCTCCTCAATGGCCCGTTCGACGAAGAACTCTACGATTATTGCTGTACCAGCCAGCTGGCGATGTGGAGTCCGTCCGGTGTCCGGATGATCGGCGAGCCGGCCGTTTATCGTTCGGTGGACTTGTCGCCCGACGGTTCCTATGCCATCGTCGTGACGGAGCATCATCCATATTCGTATGTGGAAGCCCATCACTCATTCCCGAGCAAACAGTATATCATCCGCGTGTCGGACGGCGCCCAGGTCCGCATGTTGCGCGACGGGACCGTCAAGGAGCCCAAACCCGATCCGGCGGCGATGAAGGACAAGCCCGAGCCGAAGAAACCTCGTCCGGCCGGCTTCAGCTGGCGGCCGGACCTTCCGGCAACTTTGTATTGGAACGAATCCGAAGGTGGCGGTTTCGGCCCGATGGGTCCGATGGGTCCGATGGGCCCACGCCCGGATGACGATCCGGCTGCCCGGGACACGGCCAAGGAGAAAGACCGTCCTGAAAAGACATTCACCGACAAGGTGTTCCAGTGTGAAGCGCCGTTTGATTTTGAGAACGACAAGCAATTGGTGCTTTGTCCCGAATACCGGCTGGGCCGGATCACCTGGGGCGATGCTGGACTGGCCGTTTGTGAAGAGAGTTCCACGAAACAGAAATTCCGGAGAACGATCACCTTCGTGCCCTGCGATACGACCGCTCCCCGGCGGGTCCTTTTCTCCCAGAGTACCGAAGTGGATACACTCGGAAATTTCCCGGCCTATGGACGGCTTTATACGACACGCAACCAATATGGCCGCAACGTCTTGTTGACGGATTCGAAGCATTCGTACCTTTATTTGACCGGAACGGACCGCCGCAATGCGGAAGGCTTCCGCCAGGCGTTCCTCGACCGGGTGACACTCAAGGACGGCAAGATCGTTCCGGTCTGGTCCTCCTCGGATGACTGCAAGGAGACGCTCACGGCTGTCGTGGAGGGCAATCCGCGCAAGACCCGGCTGATTTGCCAGCGCCAGGCCTATGGCGTCGTGCCGGATTATTGGGAGTTCGACCTGCGTAAGAAGGCGCCCCGACAGATCACGCATATTGAGGACCCCGTTCCTCAACTTGCCAGTGAAGTGACGGACCGTTATGTGACCTATACCCGCAAGGATGGGCTGAAATGCTTTGCCCACCTCTACCTGCCTGCTGGCTATGACCCTGAACGAGACGGTCGCCTGCCTGTTTTTATGTGGACTTATCCGTATGAGTACAAGTGCTTTGCTGAGAGTGAGAAGGCTCGTCCCGAGAAGCACAAGTACACCAAGCCGACCTATGGTTCGGCCATGATCTGGGCAACCCAGGGCTATGCCGTGCTCGATGAATTCACGATGGCCATCGTGGCGGCTGACAAGGATTCCCTGCCGAACGACCGTTTCCTCGAGCAGTTGGTGATGAGTGCCGAGGCGGCCGTTGATTTCGTGTGCGACAGCTTGGGAATCGGCGATCGTGAGCGCATAGGTGTGGGCGGCCATTCCTATGGCGGCTTCATGACAGCCAACCTGCTGGCCCACACGAAACTGTTCCGTGCGGGCATCGCCCGCAGCGGCGCCTACAACCGCAGCCTGACTCCCTTCGGCTTCCAGAGCGAGCGCCGCAACTATTGGAAAGCCCGCCAGGTCTATGATGAAATGTCTCCGTTCAACTATGCGGACAAGATCACGGACGCCCTGATGTTGATTCACGGCCAGATGGACAACAATACCGGCACCTTCCCGGTACAGTCCGAGCGACTCTACCAGGCGCTGGTCTATTTCGGCGGAACGGCGCGCTACGTGCAGTTGCCCTACGAAAGCCACAGCTATCTGGGCATCGAGACAACGCTCGACATGCTTTACGAGACCGGCGCATGGCTCGACAAATATGTGAAGCAGGCGGAGCCGCGTAAAAAACCGAAGGAAAAACCTGGCAAACAGGCTGATGAATTAAAAAAATAACTATATTTGCAGCCCCGCACCGAGAAGCGGGATTATAAATAAAGTTTAATTACTTATTGTTCAACCATTTATTAATTTATCATGTCTGAAGAGATCATCAATCCTGCAGTCGAGAATGCAGAAGAGATCGAAGAACAGGTGGTCGTGAAACCCGCCAACAAAAAAAGCAACGCCTCTATTCCGAACGATCAGTTCGACTGGGATGCGTTCGAAAACGACGGCTTTGACGCTGCGGAAAAAGCCGCCAATGAAGAAAGTTACAGCAAGAGCCTTAGCCGCATCAACGAAAACGAGGTGGTGGAAGGTACCGTCGTCGCCATCAACAAGCGCGAAGTGATCGTCAACATCGGTTACAAGAGCGAAGGCGTCATCAGCATCAACGAGTTCCGCTACAATCCCGACCTCGCCGTGGGTGACACCGTGGAAGTGTATGTGGAGAATGCCGAAGACAAGAAAGGCCAGCTCATCCTCTCGCACAAGCGTGCCCGTGCCGTCAAGTCCTGGGACCGCGTCAACGAAGCTTTCGAGAAGGACGAGATTGTCAAAGGTTACATCAAGTGCCGTACGAAAGGCGGCATGATCGTGGACGTGTTCGGCATCGAAGCCTTCCTGCCGGGCAGCCAGATCGATGTCAAGCCCATCCGCGACTACGACGTGTACGTCAACAAGACCATGGAATTCAAGATCGTCAAGATCAACCAGGAATTCCGCAACGTGGTCGTCTCACACAAGGCCCTGATCGAAGCGGAGATCGAAGCCCAGAAGGCCGACATCATCGCCAAGCTCGAAAAGGGACAGGTCCTCGAAGGAACGGTCAAGAACATCACCTCCTACGGCGTGTTCGTCGACCTGGGCGGTGTGGACGGCCTGATCCACATCACCGACCTGAGCTGGGGCCGCATCAGCCATCCGGAAGAAGTGGTTTCACTCGACCAGAAGATCAACGTGGTCATTCTCGACTTCGATGATACGAAGAAACGCATTGCCTTGGGTCTCAAGCAGCTTACCCCGCACCCGTGGGATGCCCTCGACCAGAACATCAAGGTGGGCGACATCGTGAAGGGCAAGGTCGTGGTCATCGCCGATTACGGTGCCTTCGTGGAAGTGCAGCCGGGCGTCGAAGGCCTGATCCATGTCTCCGAAATGAGCTGGAGCCTGCACCTGCGCAGCGCCCAGGACTTCCTCAAAGTCGGCGACGAAGTTGAGGCCGTAGTCCTGACCCTCGACCGCGAGGAGCGCAAGATGAGCCTGGGTATCAAGCAGCTGAAACCGGATCCGTGGGCAACCATCACGGAGAAGTATCCCATCAACTCCAAGCACACCGCTACGGTTCGCAACTTCACCAACTTCGGTGTGTTCGTGGAACTGGAAGAAGGTGTCGACGGCCTGGTGCACATCAGCGACCTGAGCTGGACCAAGAAGATCAAACACCCGTCCGAGTTCACCTCCATCGGTGAGCCGCTCGAGGTCGTGGTCCTCGAAGTCGATCAGGAGAACCGCCGTCTGAGCCTGGGTCACAAGCAGCTCGAAGAAAATCCCTGGAACGAGTACGAGAACACCTACTCCGTGGGTTCCATCCACGAAGGTACGGTGACCGCGCTCGTGGACAAGGGCGCCACCATCACCCTCGCAGAGGGCGTGACGGGCTTCTGCTCGAACCGCAACCTCGTGAAGGAAGACGGCACCCCTGCCAAGGAAGGTGAGAAACTCCCGTTCAAGGTGACCGAGTTCAACAAGGGCAGCAAGAAGATCACCCTCTCGCACACCCGTACGTATGAGGAAACCCGTCGCGAAGAGGCCAAGAAAGAGGCCCGCGAGAAGGAATCCGAAGCCAACTCCACGCAGAAGGTGGTTCGGAAACTGAAGGACAACCTCGAGAAGACGACCCTCGGTGACATCTCCGACCTGGCCGACCTCAAGAGCCGTCTCGAAGCCGAAGAAAAAGCTGGCAAGTAGTGAACTTCACCCTGACAACCTTAGGTACGGCATCTGCACGGCCGATGGTTGACCAACACCAAAGCGCCCACGTATTCAACCTGCATGGGCGCTTGTTTTTGGTCGACTGCGGCGAAAACACCCAGGTGCAGCTGAAGCGGTACAAGATCTCGAAAGCGCGGCTCGACAACATCCTGATCTCCCATCTGCATGGCGATCATGTTTTTGGAATCTTCGGGATGCTTTCTACCATGGCGCTGGACGGACGTACGGCTCCGCTCTACATCTATGCGCCCCGCGATTTCGGATCCGTGCTCCACTTTTTCCTGGCTCATTTCGGCGAAGGGATCAAGTACGAGATACACCACGTTCCTTTGACCATGAAGGAACCGGAACGGATCATCGCCCTCAGGAACTGCGAAGTGTGGGCTTTCCCGCTGCAGCACCGCATCGACTGCTATGGCTACCGGATTCTTTGGCTGAAAACAGGGCAGTCGGCTGCTTATTGTTCCGACACGCAGGTCTTTCCCGAGGAGGCGGAATGGCTCCGGGGCACCGACCTGATCTATCACGAGGCCACTTTTGCCGACGAGCATGTGGATCTGGCACACAAAATGTTTCATTCAACGGCGCGGGAAGCGGCGCAGGTCGCTGCTGCTGCCGGTGCGAAGAAACTGGTCCTCGGTCACTTTTCTTCACGGTACCAGGATCTCGGCATCCTGCTTTCGCAGGCGCGCGAGGTCTTTCCCGAGAGTTATCTGGCCGAGGAAGGAAAAGTATTTGAAGTATGAAACGCCTTTTGGGAAGTTGCTTGCTGCTGTTCCTGTGCCTGCCGCTCTTTGCGCAGGGAGGAACGTCAGTCCGTCGCAATGCCGACAAGATTGCCCGCGCCTTGTATTATCTGGAAAGCCGCTATGTCGATACGGTCAACCTCGACACGATGGTGGATGTGATGCTCGAAGGTTTGATGGCGCAATTGGATCCGCATTCGACCTACATTCCGCGTGACCAGGTGGAATCGGTCAACGAATCGCTGGAAGGGTCGTTCGAGGGGGTCGGTATCGAGTTTGCCGTGATTGCCGATACCGTGACGGTGCAGCGTGTCATCGCCGGTGGCCCGTCCGAAGCGGCGGGCCTGCGGGCGGGAGACAAGCTCCTGGAAGTAGATGGCGAGCCGGCTGCCGGCGTGGGCATCAGCAATGACGATGTCCGGCGACTGCTGCGCGGTCCGAAAGGCAGTTGGGTGCAGGTTACGGTACAGCGCGGCAACGACAAGCAGACGTTTTCCATCCGGCGGGATACCATTCCGCTGGACAGCATCGATGCGGCCTATACGCCGGAGCCCGGTATTGTCTATCTGAAACTCAGCCGTTTCGCCCAGGGTACGGTAGATGAGTTCATCGAGGCGCTCCGCAAGAATGCGAAGCGGCGCCCGGAGGGCATCATCATCGACTTGCGCGGTAACGGCGGCGGTTTCATGCATGTGGCGGCGACGATTGCCGACATGTTCCTGGAGAAAGACGAAACCATCGTACGGGTGGAAGGCGGCGGAAACGGTGTTTTTGAAGAAGACCGGGCGAGCGGGCGGGGCTTCTACAAGGAGGGTCCGCTGGTGGTGCTGGTCGACGAGAACAGCGCCAGTGCCAGCGAGATCCTGGCCGGCGCGCTGCAAGACTGGGACCGCGCTGTGATTGTGGGACGCAGGACTTTCGGAAAGGGCCTGGTCCAGCAGCAGTACGATTTGCCGGACGGCTCGGAGATGCGCCTGACGGTTGCCCGCTATCATACGCCGAGCGGCCGGGTGGTGCAATCGCCCTATGAGAGGGGGAAGCGGGACGCGTATTATCTGCAAGCGCGGGACCGGTATTCACGGGGCGAATCGTTCTGCCTGGACAGCATTGCCTTGCCGGATTCCCTGCTTTATTCGACCTTGAAACTGGGTCGTACGGTCTATGGTGGCGGAGGCATCCTGCCCGACGTCTTCGTCCCTTACGATACGTCCCGGTACAACCGGTATCTGGTGCGGGTCATCGGCAGCGGTGCGCTGTCGGAATATACCTACGACTATATCGACAAGCATCGTGAAGCCTTGCAGGCAGACAATCTGTCGGATTTCCTGGCCCGCTATGCGCCGCTGGAACAGCAAGTGTTCGACGGGCTGGTCGCGTATTGTCGTGACAAGGGCATTGAACCGGAAGAGGGGGAACTGGAAGGATGTGAACCGGTACTCCGGACACGGATCAAGGCGCTGCTGGCACGAGGGCCCTTAGGCCTGAACGGCTACTGGCAGGTGATCAACCGGGAGGAAGATCCGGAATTCCGGCAGGCCTTGGAACTGATTCGCCGCTGGAAGGCTACGGGTTCGGCGCCGTTCTGACCTGAAGCTGCCGACTGAGTGCCCGCTGGTAACGGCGGGCATTTTCGTTGTGGGCCGAAAGGGTTTTGGCGAAGACGTGCTGGCCGTCGAAGCTATCCTTGGCGCAGAAATACAGGTAGTCGTGGTGTTCGTAGTTCAGCACGGCGTCGATGGCGACGACGGGCGGCATGGTGATGGGGCCGGGCGGGAGTCCGGCATATTTATAGGTGTTGTAGGGAGAGTCGGTTTCCAGGTGGCGGTTGAGAACGCGCTTGAGCGACGGATCGCCGACCGCATAGATCACGGTGGGATCGGCCTGCAGCGGCATGTCTATGTGGAGCCGGTTCATGTAAACGCCGGCAATCCGGGGCAGTTCGGGCTCAAATTTGCTTTCTTCGATGATGATGGAGGCGAGCGTGCTCACTTCCTGCCGTGTAAGGCCGATGGCCTGGGCCTTGGCATCGCGGTCGGTTGTCCAGAACTTTTCGTATTCCTGGTGCATCCGTTCCATGAAATCGTCGGGTGTAACGGTCCACCACACTTCGTAGGTGTTGGGGATGAACATGCCGATGAAGGTTTCGGGCTGGAAACCGTACTTTTTCGCTTCGGAGCGGTCGGTCAGGGTGGCGGCGAAGGCCTCGCTTCCGGCTTCGAGGTGTTCGCCCAGGAAATCGGCGAAGCGGTCGAGGCTACGGTAATAGCCCGGGATGACCAGCCGGACCGGCTGCTGCCAGCCTTTTTGCAAAGTCCTGACGATGGCCTTGTTGCCCATCCCTTTCTTGAAACGATAGAGCCCCGGCCGGAAGTTGTCCGACAGTTTCATGAACTGGGCCGCCCGCAGGAAGGTCTTCTGGTTGTTGATCACGCCGCTTTGGAGGAGGGTTTCGATCATCTGTTCTCCGGAATAGCTGCGATAGATGCGGATATCCTGCGGCTTTTCTCCTGCTGCGATATTGTCGTAGTAGAAGGTGCCGTAGAAATTGAGGGCGGCAAGGATGCCGACGGCCGCGAGGACGAGCATCGCCAGCAGCAGGAAACGGGTTTTCTTTTTCATCGGGGTTTTCGAAGGTTGAGGATGGTTCCGGGTTCAGGCTCCGTACCCGGCTTCATCGCGTTGTATTGGTAGAGTTTCTTCATTTTCACGGCATAGCGCTGGGACAGGCCGTGCAGGGTTTCGCCCTCTTCTACGACGTGTTTGTCGAGATAGGGGGCGCTTTCTTTTTTCTTGGGCTCCAGATAGACGGTCTCGCCTGCCTGCAGCGGGGCGCCATGGCGGAGGTCATTGAATCGCAGGAGCTCCCATCGGAACAGGTTATACTCCCGGGCCAGCTGGCGCCAGGTGTCGTTTTTCCGGGCGATGAGGTAGGGAACGCCGTTCCGGGAGCGGATTTCGCGGTTCAGCGAGGCTTCATAGAGTTTGTGGCCGGGCAACGGCTTGAACTGGATGCTGGTTTCGGCTTCTGTCGGCGTGGGTGGCAGTGCCTGCTGATCCTGCACTTCGAGCCGGTCATAGCGGTAGAGTCCGTTTTCTTCGATGATCCGGATCAAGCTGGCTGCATAGGTCTGGGCCGTGGCGTAGCCGGCTTTCTGCAGCCCGTAGGCCCAGCCTTTGTAGTCGGTCGGCTCCAGGTCGAACAGGAAGGCATAGCGGTCGCGGTAGCGCAGGAAGTCGCTGTGGTCCCGGAACGATTCGTCGGCGCTGGCATAGCTCCGGAAACACTCGTCGGGAGCATCGTCGGTATGCTTGATGCTCTTTCCTTTCCATCCGTGGCACTTGATGCCGAAATGGTTGTTGGCTTTCGTCGCCAGGGTGCTGTTGCCGTTGCCCGACTCCAGGCAGCCTTGCGCCAGTGTGATGCTGGCCGGAATGCCTGTGGCCTTCATCTCCCGGACGGCCGTTTCCGCGTATTTTTCAATATACTGGCTGCGCGTCATCTTCTGCCCCGCTGCAGGAACGGCAGCCAGCAGGAGCAGCAGAATTCCAGTCAGTATCCGTTTCATCTCAGTGCGTTAGAAGATAGGTGGCCGCGTGGGTGCCGGCCAAAGCGCCGGTGGAGAAGGCGATCTGGAGATTATAGCCGCCGGTGTCGCCGTCGAGGTCGAGCACTTCGCCGCAGAAATAGAGGCCGGGACGGAAGCGGGAGGCCATGGTCTTGGGAACGATTTCCTTGAGGCTGACGCCGCCGGCCGTGACGACGGCACGTTCGTAGCCTTTGTAGTCGGTGATCTGGAAGGACCATGCCTTCAATGCGGCTGGGAGGCCTTCGGCCGTCAGTCCCGGATGGGCTCGCAGGAAAGGATTGATAAGGGCTTCGGGCATCAGAGAAAGGGCTTTCAACGCTTTTGGGGCAAACTGACGTGTGGGGGCCTGGTGGAGCGGCGGGTTCTTTAAACCCGAGATGCCTCGAGGGTTTAAAAGGTTCTGTCGCGCGTTGGGCGAGTCAGTTTGCCCTGCTGATCGGAGAACACGATTCGCCAGTTGCTCTTCGGTGAGGGCGGGTTTGAGGTCGAGGACGATGTCGACGCGTTGTCCGTTGACCAGCGCCCAGACCGCGCGGCGGCTCAGGTGGTAGGCGATGCCGCTTTCCAGGCCGTCGTCCGTGAAATTGAAGTCCCCCTGGTCGCTTTCTACCAGCGTCCGGTCCACATATAAGTGCAGCCCCACGTTTTTCATCTCCAAGCCCGGGAGTCCGGGGTCATAGTTGCGCGGCAGCAGGGCGGTTTCGCTGGGAAACAGAGGCGTGACGGTATGACCGGCCTCTTCCGCAAAGCGGTAGCCGTCGCCGGTAGAGCCGGTGACCGGATAGGATTTCCCGCCTGTGGCGATGATTACGGCGCCATAAGAAGCCAGGTCCGCAAGGCTGCGTATGGTCGTTCCGCCCCGTACGTCTACGCCCAGTTCCCGGACGCGCCGTTCCAGCGCCCGGGCCACGTCGCCCGCTACGAGCGAAGCCGGATAGACGCGCTGTCCCTGCAGCGTGACGGTAGGGACGTGCAGTTCTTCTTCGAAGAAACAGATCAAGTCTTCGTTCGAAAAGGCGCGAAAAGCCTGTTTCAAGAATCCTTGGTTGGGATGGATGTGCGGTGCGAATTCTTCCCAGGTCCGGCGGTTCGTCAGGTTGCAGCGCCCCTTGCCCGTAAGGTAGATCTTGCGACCCAGCCGGTCGTTCTTGTCAAACAGGACTACGCGCGACCCGTCGCTGAGCGTCTCTGCGGCGCGGATGGCCGCCATCATTCCCGCCGGACCGCCGCCGACGATGGCCAGGCGTGCTTCCATTCCTACTCGAAATAATTCAGGAAATCGTTGAGCAGGATGTACATGTTGTCGTCGATGTCTCCGTTGCTGTTGCTGTTGTAGGCGCGGGAGTTGCAAACGAAGGCGCCACTCATCCCATGGTCGGTGTGTCCCACCCAGAGTGTTGCCGTGCCGGCGATGTTGCCGCCGTGATAGTGTGCCCCCGGGAAGAGGCGTGAATGGTTCATCCGCCAGCCCAGGCCGTAGCGCTTGTAACTTTCCCCGTATGTGCCGCTGCCGGAATAGCTGTAGGGCGTGTACATTTCGGAGAGGGTCTCGGAACTGAAAATGTCAGGTACGGTATCATCACCGTCCATGAAAGTAAGCACGCGCATCATCTGGTTGGTGGACGTGATGATGCCGGCCGCGCCGGCCAGTTCGCGCAAAGGGTTCGCATAGCCGTCGGTGCCTTCCTGCATGTAAAAGACGCATTCATTGGGACGGCGTTCATATTGATAGCCGCCGATGTGGGTGTCGGTCACGCCCATCTTCGACAGCACGTCTTCTTTCAGGAAGGACTCATAGCTCTTGCCGCTGACTACCTCCACGATGCGGTGAAGGATGCAGAAGCCTACGTTGCTGTAATTGTAGCCCATACCCGGGCTCCAGACCATGGTTCCGTCGTCGTATGGCTGCTGACGGGCATTGAGGGTGCGCTGGATCAGCGTATCGGTCGGAACCGGAGTGGAGGTACCGCTATAAAAACGATAAGAGTTGGTGAAGCAAGGGTCACTGAGCCCTTTGCAGATGCCGCTGCTGTGGCTGAGCAGGTTCCGCACGGTGATGCGTTCGTGGTAAGGCGTGATGTTTTGGTATAGGCCCTTGAGGATACCGTTTTCGCCGAAGACCGTGTCGTCGAGCTTCAATCTGCCCTCTTCCTTCAGGGTCATGATGCACATGGTGCAGAACTGCTTCGAGATGCTGGCCATGCGGAAAAGATGGTCCGGCGTACAGCGCGTTTCGGACTCGACTACGGCAAAACCGTAACCGGAAGAATAGACCACTTCCGTCCCCCTCATGATGGAGATGGAAACGGCGGGCACGGCGAAGTCATTCATGAAGGAATAGACCCTCTGGTCGATTTGGCTATTGCCCGTTTTCACGCAGATGCGGTAGTTGCCCGTCCGCGACTCGTCTTCCGATACCACTTTTACAGTCTGCACGTTGCCGGAGAAGTCGTAGGATGTACCAGGGATATATGCCACGCCGTCCAGATAAACGGTCGCGCCCTCGGAAGCGAGGATTTCGGGCACCAGCTTCGTCAGGTCTGTGCCTTCCGGCACCGTGATGAAATAGACGCCGTTGGCAAAGGTGGCAAAGGCGCCGCCGTTCATGCCGCTGTTGCTGTTGGCCGGGAACGAGAAACGCGTCATGTTGGCGGCACTGTTCTTCTGTTCTTCGACGCCGGGCTCGACAGGGTCGCAGGATACAAGCGCAAGCACCACGAGCAGAATGGGTGTCAGTTTTCCGAAAGTCTTCATATCAGTGCATAAGGATTAGCTGTCGATCACGCCGCTGCCGGTCATCTCACCGTCGTCCGCATACCATACTGCGAACTGGCCGGGGGTGATGCCGCGCTGCGGCTTATCAAATTCGATGTAAAGCCCGTCATTACGGGCGTGAAGCACGGCCCCTTGCAGGGGCTGGCGGTAACGGATCCGTACCTGGCAGCGACGTTCCTCGCCGGGAATCAGGGCCAGGTCGGGGCGGATCCAGTGAACCTCTTCGGGACGGATGCGGAGTGCCTGGCGCCAGAGCCCGGGGTGGCTGTCTCCTTCTCCTACGAAAATGAGGTTGTTATCGATGTCGTTGGCAATCAGGAAACACGACTCGGCATGGCCGCCGATGCCCAGCCCCTTGCGCTGCCCGATGGTATAATACTGCGCACCGATGTGCTTGCCGATGACCTTGCCGTCTTCGCGGCGGTACCGGATGGGCTGCGCCATCTCTTCGAGCGTTTGCGGAGCGGGCCGTCCTTCATAAAACGAGCGGGGGATTTCGATGATGTCGCCTTCGTGCGATTGGAGTTTCTGCTGGAGGAAGACCGGAAGGTCGACTTTACCTACGAAGCAGATGCCCTGACTGTCCTTTTTGTCGGCGCTGGGAAGTCCCGCTTCGCGGGCGATGCGGCGAACTTCGGGCTTGGTCAGGTCTCCAATCGGAAAGAGGGCTGTTGCGAGTTGTTCTTGCGAAAGCTGGCATAAGAAATAGCTCTGGTCCTTGTTGGGATCACTGCCGGCCAGAATCCGGTACACCGTCCTGCCATCCGCCCCGGTGAAACTGTCTTTGCGGCAGTAGTGCCCGGTGGCGACATAATCCGCACCGAGTTCCTGCGCTGCTTTCCAGAATGCGTCAAACTTGATCTCGCGGTTGCACAGGACGTCGGGATTGGGAGTACGTCCCTTGGCATACTCGCTGAACATGTATTCAACGACTCTCCGGCGGTATTCGTCGCTCAGGTCGACGAAATGGAAGGGAATTCCGATCTTGCGGGCCACCATTTCGGCTACGGCGCGGTCTTCTTCCCACTCGCATTCCCCATGCAGGGTGCCGGTGATGTCGTGCCAGTTCTGCATGAAGAGCGCGAACACGTCGCAGTCCTGCCGGGCCAGCAGGAGGGCTGCCACGCTGGAGTCCACGCCGCCGGACAAGCCGATGCAGATCCTGGGTTTTTTGTCCATGTTGTCTATTAATTCAAAAAAATGTTTACCTTTGTGCCGGGGTAAGTCTTATACGACCAGCTCCCACTGAACTCCCCCAGGGCTTGACCGCAGCAAGGGTAGGTGGTTGTAGCGGTGCGATATATCCAGCTTACCCTTTTTCTATGCCCCGACCCCAAGGGGTATTCTTATTTATAAATCATTGAATATAAGAGGCATCAGTGATTCTACACCGGTAAAGGCGAGAATCGGACCCCCGCTGCCCAGCAGGATGCGAAGCGGTTGCTTCGCTTCCCGTTCGTACTGGGCCATCACTTGCCGGCACGCGCCGCAAGGCGAACCGGGGTTGGGCATCA
>JAFZAF010000148.1 GCA_017548335.1 Bacteroidales bacterium
GTGGGAGCTGCTCTACGGCGGCAGTTCCGCCGACGCAGCACTCAAGCAGCTTACCTACAACTACTGACCGTTGAGCCCTTTTTTCGCTGCAACGGACGCAATTGTCAGAGCGAAAGCTCCAGCATATGGTGGCCGGGTTCGTAGGGGATGAAGCGGCTGCCGCCGTGACCGGTGCAACGGATGGTCAGGTCATATTCCGCATCGCGGAAGCGGCGATGTACTTTGTAGGTGCCGTATGCGGCCGGGATGCACGGCTCGATGAGCAGGCCGTCGTACTGGGGCTTGATGCCCAGGATGAATTCGCTCACGCACTTCCAGGTCCAGGCGGCGGTGCCGGTGAGCCAGCTGTTCTTGCCTTCGCCCGGCCGTGCGGCATCGCGGCCGGCGACCATCTGGCAGAACACGTACGGCTCCACCTTGCGCAGGAACTGGTCCTTGCAGAATGCGGGCGTTATCTTCTGGTAATGCCGCCATGCGTCGTCGGCCCGGCCGGCCATCGCTTCGCCGATGATGACCCACGGATTGTTGTGGCAGAAAATGCCGGCGTTTTCCTTGTAGCCCTGCGGATAGGAGCTGATTTCGCCGTAATCCTTGATATAGTGCGTATAGGCCGGTGAATTGAGCACCAGGCCGTGTTCGCACTCCAGGTGCTCTACGGCAGCGTCGAGCGCCTTGTCGCACAGCCCCTCTTCCGCACCGATGCGCGCCATGGTACACCACCCCTGGCTTTCGATAAAGATCTTGCCCTCTTCGTTCTCGTGCGAACCTATCTTGTTTCCGTAGTAGTCGTAAGCGCGCAGGAACCATTCCCCGTCCCAACCGTGGATCTTCACGGCAGTCTCCATTGCGTCCACAGCGTCGCGCACCTGAGCGATGTACGCCGGATCGGCCCCTACGGCCGGATGGGCCAGCAGTTCGGCAAAGTCCTTTCCTTCGGCCACAAAGAGGCCGGCGATCATCAGGGACTCCGCTTTCGTGCCCTCGGTTTTGTTTTCAGTGGTCTGGAAACTCTCGTCGGGGTTGTCGGAGAAGCAGTTGAGGTTGAGGCAGTCGTTCCAGTCGGCCCGGCCGATGAGCGGCAGGCCGTGGGGGCCGAGGTTGTCAGTTACGTGACGGAAACTGATTTGCAGGTGTTCGAGCAGGGAGACTTCCGTGCCGGGCTTGTTGTCGAATGGTACGGGCACCTGCAGGATGCCGAAATCGCCGGTTTCCTTGATATAGGCGACGGTGCCGAAGATGAGCCAGAGCGGATCATCGTTGAAGCCGCCGCCGATGTCGTTGTTGCCGCGTTTGGTGAGGGGCTGGTACTGGTGGTAGCAGCCGCCGTCGGGGAACTGCGTGGCGGCGATGTCGAGAATACGCTGCCGCGCCCTGTCAGGAATGAGATGGCAGATGCCCGCCAGGTCCTGGTTGGAGTCGCGGAAACCCATTCCACGGCCGATGCCGCTTTCGAAATAGCTGGCGCTGCGGCTGAAGAAGAAGGTGATCATGCACTGGTACTGGTTCCAGACATTGACCGTACGGTCGAGCTCCGGCACCGCCGATGCGACCGAGAAACGGCTGAGCAGGTCGTTCCAGAAAGCCTTGAGCGCCGCGAATGCGGCGTCGGCGCCCGCAGGCGTGCCGTACTTCTCCAGCATCGCCCGCGCCGGAGCCTTGTTGATGACGCCGGATATGACGTCATTCCCGGCTTGACCGGGAATCTCAAATTTCGCCTCTGGCGGATTTTCTACATACCCCAGCACGAAAATCAATTCTTCCGAGGCGCCGGGTTCGAGCGTCAGGTCGAAACGGTGCGAGGCCACCGGACTCCAGCCGTGGGCTACGGAGTTGCCCGAGGTGCCGGCATGTACCTGCTGCGGCGCCTCGAAGCCATTGTACATTCCGATGAAGGTCTCTCTGTCGGTGTCGAAGCCGTCGTAGGGGCGGTTTACGCCGTAGAAGGCGTAGTGGTCGCGCCGCTCACGATATTCGGTCTTATGGTAGAGCGCGTCGGGCTCGATCTCGACCTCGCCGGTCGAGAGGTTGCGCTGGAAGTTTTCCATATCGGTCGAAGCGTTCCAGAGGCACCACTCCACGAAAGAATATAATTGAAAGGATTTCCGCGCATTACCTGTGTTGGTCAGCTTGACGCGATGAATCTCGCAGCGGGCCTCGGGTGGGACGAAGAACAGCACATCGGCGCGCAAACCGTCTTTTTCTCCGGCAATACGGGTGTAGCCCATTCCGTGCCGGCATTCATAGCTGTCCAGCGGCGTCTTACACGGCTTCCAGCCGGGATTCCAGACCGTATCGCCGTCCTTGACATAGAAATAGCGCCCGCCGGCATCCATCGGTACCCCGTTGTAGCGGTAGCGGAGGATGCGCCGGAACTTGGCGTCCCGGCAGAAACAGTAGCCGCCCGCAGTATTGGAAATCAGCGAGAAAAAGTCGCGTGTGCCCATATAGTTGATCCAGGGCCAGGGGGTCGCCGGGTTCGTGATCACGAACTCCCGTGCAGCGTCGTCGAAATGTCCGTATTCTTTCATGATAGTCCAAAGGTACGAATTATTGGTAAAAATGAAATAATTCCATAACTTTATCAATTCGATCAAGCATATGACTACCTATGAAAAAGTTTCTGTTTCTCGTCGTAATTTTCGCCTTGTTTGCCGGCGGCTCCTTTGTGAACCATTCCTGTACGGGATCCGGATCCAAAGGCCTTGATACCTTGAAAATCAACACCACGGACCTGGGCGCCGAAATCATCGGCTTCAAAGGCCCCACGCCTTTGGAAATCTCCGTATACCAAGGGGTTATCACAGACATCAAGGCCCTTCCCAACCAGGAAACGCCGCGTTTCCAGCAGAAAGTGCTGGAGAGCGGCCTTCTTGACAAGCTGGTGGGAAAAACGGTCGAGGAAGCCAAGAACATGCAACTGGACGCTGTTTCCGGGGCCACCTTTACGTCGAAAGCCATGATCCAGAACATCCAACTGGGCCTGGACAACATCGGTAAACCCCAAAAGAAGGTCCCCCAGCCCATCACCGAGGCTAAAGTGAAACAGGGTAAAGTGAAAGGCTCCGCAGAGATGGGGCTCGGAACCTTTAAGGCCATTCCCTTTGCCGAGGCGCCCGTGGGTGAACTCCGTTGGAAAGCTCCCGTTCCCAAGAAGAATTGGGACGGCGTGCTGGACGCTACAGTAGCGGGCGGCATGCCGCCGCAGCAGGTCTGGCAGCGGCCGGGCGCACCTGCACCCAATATCACCGAAGACTGCCTGTATCTCAACATCCAGACGCCGGCCAAATCGAAAAAAGAAAAACTTCCTGTGCTCGTGTGGATCCACGGCGGCGGTTTCATTACCGGCGATGCGGGTCAGGACGGCAGTAAGTTCGCCAAACAAGGGATTGTCTTCGTGAGCTTGAGCTACCGGACCGGCGCACTGGGATTCCTCTCCCTGCCGGAACTTTCGGCCGAGAATGAGCGCGGTATCTCCGGCAACTATGGCCTTCTCGATATGATTGAAGGCCTCAAGTGGGTAAAAGAGAATATTGCAGCCTTCGGCGGCGACCCTTCCAAGGTAACCATTATGGGTGAGAGCGCTGGCGCCATCGCCGTGTCGATGCTCTGCGCCTCGCCGCTGGCCAAAGGCTTGTTCCGCGGCGCCATCTCCGAAAGCGGCGGTAGTTTCTGTCCCGTATCCGATGTGCGCGTGGACAACAATAGCATCCGTGACGTCAAAGGCTCCGAGCAATACGGCCTGGAGTGGATGAAACGGATTGGCGTGTCTTCTCTGGCCCAGCTCCGGGAAACGCCGTGGGAGACGCTCATCTCCGATGCGGCCTCCGGCGGCGTGGGCGGCCTTTGGCCTTGTGTGGACGGATACATCCTGCCGGATGATCAGTACAAGATGTATGAGGCCGGGAACTACAACGACGTGAACGTGCTCATCGGCACCAACTCCGATGAAGGCGCGATGTTCGTTCAACCCTGCACCGTGGCTGAATTCGAAGCCGAGGTGAAAGCGGCGTACGGCCCGTTTGCGGAGCAGGTGCTTCAACTGTATCCTGCCGCCACAGACGCGGAGACCTACGGCGCACGTGCCGACATTTTCCGTGAAACGGCCTTCGCATGGCCGACATGGGCCTGGGCGACGCTTCAGGAGAAGACCGGCAAGGGGAAGGTATACCTGTATTTCTTCGACCAATTCGATCCCAATCGGCCGGTGTTCCGCGGCCCCGACGCACCGAAACAGCGCGGCGCCAACCACGCTTCCGAGATGCAATATGTCTTTGCGACCCCGTGGGGGCATCATCCTTTCAAAGATGGCGACCTGGCCGTCAGCGATGCCATGAACCACTATTGGGCGAACTTTGTCAAGACCGGCAACCCCAACGGCGAAGGCCTGGACAACTGGCCGGTGTACAAGGACGGTGAGCCGACCGTCATGCTGTTCAAGAACGGCACCTCGCTCATCGAGACCCCCAATAAGCCCCAACTGGAAATTCACGAAGCGTTTTACGCCTGGAAACGCCAGCAACCCATCCGATAGTCCATGACAAAAACGCATACTTTCCTGGCCTTTGATTGCGGCGCCACATCAGGTCGCGCAGTGCTGGCAACCTTTGACAAAGGCGCCTTCTCAATGAAGGAGGTCTACCGCTTCCCCAGCGGCATCATAGAATTGGGGGGCAAGTATTATTGGGACATCGTCGCCATCTACGAGCATTTCCTGAAGTGCCTGTCCCAGTTGGAGAAGGAAGGGGTACACATCGATTCCATCGGCATCGACACCTGGGGCGTGGACTTCGGCTTCGTGGCCGATGACGGATCCTTGTTGGGCAACCCGCGGGCATACCGCGATCCTTATACGGAGGGTGTTCCGGATAAAGTGTTCCAAACTGTGTCACGGGAAGATCTGTACGCCGCCACCGGCATCCAGATCATGAATTTCAACTCCATCTTCCAGCTCTATGCCCAGACGCAGGAAAGGTTTGCCCCGCTGCGATACGCCCAGGATATCCTGTTTGTGCCGGATCTGCTGGCGTATATGCTGACGGGCCAAAAAGTTTGCGAATATACCATCGCCTCCACTTCGGGAATGATGGACCAGAACAGCCGTCAGTTCAATACGGCGCTGCTGGAAAAATTGGGCATCCGCACGGACGTGCTGCGGCCCATCGTGCAGCCCGGTACCCGCATCGGGACGCTGCGGCCCTCGATCGCTGCCGCGACGGGGCTGGGTTTCGTGCCGGTGATTGCCGTGGCGGGGCACGACACAGCATCGGCCATTGCCGCCGTACCGGCAGCGGACGAACACTTCGCCTACCTCTCCAGCGGCACCTGGAGCCTGATGGGCATCGAAGTGCCTGCGCCAATCATCAACGAGGCTTCCGCCGCCGCGAACTTTACGAACGAAGGAGGCATCGAAGGAACGACGCGCTTCTTGAAGAACATCACTGGCATGTGGCTGCTGGAGCAGTGCCGCAAGGTATGGCAATCCGCCGGCCGCGACTATTCCTATGCGCAACTGATGGACACGGCCCGCACCGAAGCGGCCTTCCCCGGCCGCATCAACCCCGACGACCCTCGCTTCGCCAATCCGAAGGATATGGTGGCGGAGATTACGATGGCCTTAAGACCCCCGATCAGGTCGGGGGTGACGTCTTCCGTCATGCCCGGCTCCGACCGGGCATCTCTCACCGACGCCCAGATCGTCTCCTGCATCTACCACAGTCTGGCGGACCGGTATAAGGAAGTGCTCGACATCCTGCAAGGATTTGCGCCTTTCAAGATCGAGAAGTTGCATATCATCGGCGGTGGCAGCGCCAATGAGTTGCTCAACCAATGGACGGCCGATGCCATCGGCATTCCCGTGATTGCCGGCCCTACCGAAGCCACGGCCATCGGCAACGTAATGATCCAGGCCAAAGCCGCCGGCCTGGTGGCCGACCGCTGGCAGATGCGCCGGCTTATCGCCGATGCCTTCGCCGTGAAAACATTCTATCCCTCGTCATGCCCGGCCCCGACCGGGCATCTCAGACCCCCGGTCAAGCCGGGGGTGACGACTACCGAATAACCCATCTTCATCATATGAACGAAAAACAGATCCGCCAATCCTATGAAATCGCCCGCGAGCGCTATGCCGCCCTGGGCGTGGATACCGACAAGGCCATCGAGATCCTTGAAAAGACCCCTATCTCCCTGCATTGCTGGCAGACCGACGATGTCATCGGCTTTGAGAGCGCGGCCGGCCTGTCCGGTGGCATCCAGACCACCGGAAACTATCCGGGCCGCGCCCGAAACATCGACGAAGTGCGCGCCGACGTACTCTTTGCCAAGAGCCTCATCGCCGGCAACCACCGCCTCAACCTCCACGAAATCTACGGCGACTTCGGCGGAAAGTTCGTGGATCGCGACCAGGTGGACGTCCGCTATTTCGAGAGCTGGATCCAATGGGCCCGCGAAAACGGCCTGAAACTCGACTTCAACTCCACATCGTTCGGCCATCCCAAGAGCGGCGACCTGTCGCTGGCCAATCCCGATCCCGCCATCCGTTCCTTCTGGATCGAACACACCAAGCGCTGCCGCCGCATCGCTGATGCGATGGGCAAGGCGCAGGGCGACCCCTGCATCATGAACATTTGGGTTCATGACGGATCGAAAGACCTTACCGTGGAACGCCTGCGATACCGGGAACTGCTGGCCGCCTCGCTCGACGAGATTCTGGCGGAGAACCTGCCGCACATGAAGAGCTGCGTTGAAGCGAAGCTCTTCGGCATCGGACTGGAAAGCTATACTGTCGGTTCGATGGATTTCTTCGAAGGCTACTGTGCTTCCCGCAAGGTCATCTACACCCTCGACACCGGGCACTACGAGCCCACTGAAAATGTCTCCGATAAGGTCGCATCGCTCCTGCTCTTCGTACCGGAACTCATGCTCCACGTCAGCCGGCCCGTTCGCTGGGACTCCGACCACGTAACCATCATGAACGACCAGACACTCGATCTTTTCAAGGAAATCGTCCGGGCCGGCGCCCTGCACCGTGCCCACATCGGTCTCGATTATTTCGACGCCTCGATCAACCGCATCGGAGCCTACGTCATCGGCACCCGCGCCACGCAGAAGTGCCTGCTGAGCGCATTGCTCGAGCCGCTCGCCAAACTCCGCGAATACGAAGATACGGGTCGCGGATTCCAGCGACTCGCGTTGCTGGAAGAAGCCAAATCCCTTCCCTTCGGCGCCGTCTTCGACTGGTTCAACTACAAGAATGGCGTCCCCGTCGGCGAGGCCTTCATCCCGGAGATCGAGAAATACGAAAAGAATGTGACAAGCAAACGATAAGGAGATTCCCGGTCAAGCCGGGAATGACGCACTATGTATTTAGTCATCGGACTTATCATCATCGCCATCGGGGCGTTCTGCCAGAGCAGCAGTTACGTGCCGATCAACAAGATCAAGACATGGAGTTGGGAAAGCTATTGGATCGTACAGGGTATCTTCGCCTGGCTGCTTTTCCCGTTGCTCGGCGCCTGGCTCGCCGTCCCTTCCGGCGAATCCCTTTTCGGATTATTTGCGGCGAACCCGAAGGCTTCGCTGCTGACCATCCTTTTCGGCGCGCTTTGGGGCGTCGGCGGCCTAACCTTCGGCCTGAGCATGCGTTATCTCGGCGTCGCCCTCGGCCAGAGCCTTGCGCTGGGTACCTGCTCCGCCCTGGGCGCCATCCTCGGTCCGGTCTTCACCGGACACGCGCATGACCTGACGTCGTCGGTCATCATCGGCGTGGTAGTGACGCTTGTCGGCATCGCCATCATCGGTATCGCCGGGGCGATGAAGGCGGCTGCCCAGACCCGGAAAGAGACTCCCGGTCAAGCCGGGGGTGACGGAGACGTCAAAGCCATAGACGGGGACGTCAAGGCCTCAGATGGGGGTGTCAAAGAATTCAACTTCGGCAAAGGCATTGCCGTGGCGCTGTTGGCGGGCTTCATGAGTGCCTGCTTCAACATCGGCCTCAGCTTCGGCGAACCCCTCACCTGGGAAGCGACACCCGACATCTTCAAGAGCCTGCCCGCCACGCTGCTCGTGACCTTCGGCGGCTTCCTGACCAACGCCGTCTATTGCTTCTGGCAGAATAGCAAGAACAAAACCTGGGGCGACTACAGGCAGGGCGCCCTCTGGAAACACAAC
>JAFZAF010000149.1 GCA_017548335.1 Bacteroidales bacterium
CGCTATTCCGAAGAGGGCGGCTTATGGCTGATTGACCGTGAAGGAAAGCGCGTGATGGAAGTCCAGCTGGACGGGGAGGAGGTCGGATCGATCGAGGTCTTTGATCCCCGATACAGTGTCCAGCACTTTTTCTATCCGCAGGGCGAGGGCGTCCTGGCTGTCGGCTGCCGCATCAACGACTATTTTGATTTTACAGAGGATGATGCGCCAGAAGTACAACTGTTCAACGATGGAACTGTCGCCATCAATCCGAAGCGCGAGGGAACCCGGCTTTCCTTCCGGACTACGAAAGACGATCTGGCAGTGAAAACGCCGGCGATGAAGGCGACGGAAATGGTGGTTACCCTGAAGGATCCGCAATTCAAACCCGAAGCGACGGTCAAATCGATCCTCATCCAGCGGGCGGAATAAGGGGGTTACAGGCTGGCCTGTTCTTCAATCTGTTTGGTTTCGTTCATGACGTTGGTCAGCAGCAGCATGTTCGCGGCGATGTCGCGGACCATGCGGTAGCTGCCGCCCTCCCGCAGGGCGTACCAGCTGCGGTCGCTGTCTTCGATGCTTTCCACGAAAGCGACTTGTGGGAAACGGCTCTGGATGTTGCGCCGGAAGATCGAAGTATACTGTCCGCAGAGGCTCTCCACTTCGGCTTCCAGGCTTTCCCGTGTTTCGGCATCCTGCATCCGGGTGTAGGTATCCTTGAACAGGTCGTAGTAGGCGGAATGTTTGATTTCCGCCCAGTTGTCCGTGGTATTGAGGATCCAGCAATGGTCGATGTCGCCCTTGTCTGGAACGAGTTCACTGCTGATGTCGTGCAGCTTGGCGAATTTCACGCCTGAGAAGAAAATCTGGTCGTCTGCGAAGCTGAACTTGATTTTGCTGAAATCGATCCCGATGGAGACTTTGTAATAGTATTTCTTGATGTACAGGATTTTCCGGACGCCCTTTTCTTTCATCATCAGGGTCTCGAGCATCTTGTTCCACATACTCACGTCGGGAATCAGGCTCTTGTAGCGGTCATCGCTTGAAAAGTCTTCCAGCGGCTCTTCCTTTACCACATAACCTTTCTTGGCGTATTCCATCTGCTCCAGCTTGAAGGTGAAGTCGATTTCCGCCGGCATGCCCTCCGTCTGGGCGCGGGTGTCGAGCCGGCTTTCGAGTTCGCGGTTTCGGCTTTCCAGCAAGCCGACCTTTTTCTCCAGTTCCACTTCTTTCTGTTGCTGCTCGAGCAGTTCCTGCTGTCGTTTTTCCAGCAGGTTCTCAACGAGTGCGTTGATCGGCCGGAAGGCGATGATGGCCAGGATCAGCGTGATGGCGTTCGAAATCAGGATAGCCAATGGCGCCATCAGTTTCGGGAAGAAGATGAAACCTCCGACATTGACAGCCATCAGCAGGATGCAGACGCCCAGCACGAAATAACTGGCCACGACCTTTTTCCGGTCGAGGATCTGCCGCGTCTTTTTCTTGAAAATGAGTCCCATAACAAAGACAAAGATACGTTTTTTTTCGTCAATTCAAGCGGCTTTCCAACCAGGTGCGGAGTTCCTCAGCGTTCGTGAAACGATGGGCTTCCAGTCCGACTTTGCGGGCGCCTTCTACGTTCTCGGCGTTGTCGTCGATAAAGAGGGACTCTTCCGCCTTGAGGCTGTATTTGTCGAGCAGGCAGTAGAAGATGTCGGCGTCGGGCTTGAGCAGCCGTACATCGCCCGAAACCACCATGCCGTCGAGGAGGGCGAAGACGGGGTAGTCGTTGACGATTGTATAGAAGGTTTCCGCCGCCCAGTTTGTCAGGCCATAGATGCCGTAGCCTCGTTGCTTGAAGTCGCGCACAAGTTCGTACATGCCGGGGATGGAACCGCCCATCATTTTCTTCCAGTCGCGGTGGTACATTGCGATTTCGGGAGCCCATTCAGGATATTGTGCCGACAGTTCGGCCACGCCCTGGGCGAAGGGCTTGCCTCCGTCGAGTTCCTTGTTCCACGCGGCGGTGCAGATGTTCGTGATGAACCAGGTTGCCTTGTCGGCGTCGCCGAAATAGGGGTCGTATACGTAGTGTGGGTTCCAGTCCACCAGGACGGCACCGAAGTCGAAGATGAGATTGCGGATCATAGTTGTCGGCAAAGGTATATAAAATCGCAGATTTTGCGTAAATTTGGGCTTGGCAAAGCCTGCAATCGGAATGAGAAAGATCAAAATCCCCAATACCTACGTCATCATCGGGGCCATTATCCTGCTGTGTGCCGTTGCTACGTGGTTCGTCCCGGGCGGACAGTATGTCAAGGCGGAAGACGGGACCCTGTCTTATGAACAGGTGGATCATGTCCCGCAGACCTGGCAGGTCTTCTCTTCGATTTATCATGGATTCGTGAAGCAGGCCGGCATCATCATTTTCATTCTCGTGGTGGGCGGTGCCTTCTGGCTGCTCAATGCCACGGGTGCCGTGGCTGCCGGCATCAGCCGTTTCATCGTCCGGGTAGGGAAGTACGACAAGGTGGTACTCGTAGCCGTTACGGTGCTTTTCTCGCTGGCCGGCGCTGTGTTCGGAATGAGTGAGGAAACCATCCCGTTCGTCGGCATTGTCGTGCCGCTGGTCGTGTCCATGGGCTACGATGCCGTGATGGGGATGCTGGTCGTCTATGTAGCGGCGAACGTGGGCTTTTCCAGCGCGTTTCTCAATCCCTTTACCGTGGGTATTGCGCAAGGGATGGCGGACTTGCCCCTCTTTTCCGGCATGGAGTACCGGCTCGTTTGTTGGGCGCTGCTGACCTTGCTGCTGGCGCTGTTTGTCGTGCTGTATGCCCGCAAGACGAAAAAACCGGCTGTGGCGGAATCGGCTGCCACTGTGAAAGATACGGTATTGACGCGCCGGCAGGCCTGGGTACTGGTCACGCTCCTGCTGACGGTGGTGCTGCTGATTGTCGGCGTGACCGTCTGGGACTGGTATCTGCCCGAGATTACCGGACTGTTCCTGTTGATGGGCATCGTTTGCGGCGTCATCGCCGGTTTCTCGGCCAACAAGATAGCCGAGGAACTGCTTGCTGGGGCCAAGGACATTCTCTCCGCTGCGCTTGTGGTGGGTTTTGCTTCGGGAATCATCGTCATTCTGCAGGACGGCCGCATTGTGGACAGCATCCTCCATTCCATGCAGGAAGGGCTGGACGGAACCGGCCCGCTGGCCTCGCTCTCGGCGATGTACGGCATCCAGGCCCTGATCAATTTCATCATCCCCAGCGCCACGGCCAAGGCGGCCATCACGATTCCGATCATGGCGCCTTTCTCCGACTTGGTCGGGGTTTCCCGGCAGGCCATGGTGCTGGCTTTCCAGTTCGGCGACGGCTTTACCAACATGGTTACGCCGACCTCCGGCGTGCTGGTCGCCGCCCTGGCCATGGCCCGCATCCCCTATACGAAATGGGTCAAATGGATCTGGAAGATGGTGGTGGTGCTGCTGGTGCTGGGCTTCCTGCTGCTGATACCTACCATCCTGTTGTCCATCCCCGAATTCTGATGATTTGGATACAAACAAGCATATACCTGTCATGAAAAAAACGTGTATTCTATTGGCTGTTATCTCGGTCCTCCTGTTGATGGCCGGCTGTAAGGGTGAAAGGCAGCAATCCGTTCCGGAACAGCCGCAAGAAGAAGCTGTCGCAGAACCGGCGTATGACCTGGAGGCGCTGGCCAAAGCCATCGAGGGGTGCGATGATCTGGTGAATTTCAAAAACGGTGTAGCTGCTTTCCGAAGAAACGGGGAATGGCATTATATCGACAAGCTGGGCCGTTTTGTGGACCCGGTTCCTGATGAAGCGGATGAGCCGGTTTATTATCCCGGGGACGAAGTGTTTGAACCTTACCAGTATCATGGGGATTTCCATGAAGGGATGTGCTGGGTGTACAGCGAAGCGGATTATGGAATCGGGTATATCAACGAGCAGGGCGAACTGGTGATTCCCTGCCAGTACGAATGGGCAGTCGATCACAGCCCGAGCAACTTTTGCGAAGGAGTCTGCCCTGTAATGACCGTTCCCAACCGTGAACTGTTCAGTTACATTGACAAGACGGGAGCCTTGGCTTTTCCGGGATATTATAGTACGGAATCCTCTTTTTCCGAAGGGCTGGCGTATGCCAGGGAATTGTATATGGATGGAGATGACGTCACAGGCAGTCAGGCCGGTTATATCGACCATGCCGGTAAAATGATCATTTTCCTGGACAATGATTGTGGCGGATTCCCTTTCCACGACGGGGTGGCCCAAGTGTACAACTATATGGAACACAATGCCTGGTTCATCGATACGGCGGGACGGAAGTTGTTCGGTCTGGACAAAGACCGGTATTTTTATGTGGATGACTGGCCCTTCGTTGAAGGGTTGTGCGCCATTCATGACAAGCAGGGCCGCTGGGCTTTCTTCGACAAGACGGGCCGCAGCACCTTCGATAATTGACCATGAAACGCATCGACTGGGTCGTAGCCGTTTGTTCGTTGTTCTTGTGCCTTTCCGTAGAGGCCCGGGACAATAGCCGTTATGTGAATCTATTTATGGGAACGGCGGGCGACCACGGGCAGGTAAGTCCGGCAGCTCAGCTGCCCTTCGGCCTGGCCTCCGTATGTCCGGACAGCCAGGTTCCATCTCACGTGGGATACGATTACGACGTGCCACAGATCTCGGGAATCTCGGTTACGCGAGTCAGTGGCGTGGGCGGCAATGGGGCAGGGGGCAATCTCCGGATCCTGCCTGCGCTCAAAGGGACGGAAGTTTCCATCGTCAAGGGCACAGAAAAGGCCGTTCCGGGGTACTATGCGGCGAAGATGGACAATGGCGTGGCGGTGCGGTTGACTGCCACGAGCCACTGCGCGCTGGAGCAGTATCTGTTTCCCCGCAAGGCCGATTGCACCTTGTTCGTGGACTTTGACTCTGCCATCGACCACCGGCGCAACCAATCGCATTATCGGGTTATAGACAATCAGAATATTGAAGGCTGGGTCGTGTCTTCTACCGTGTGCAACGCCGGGGCATACAAACTGTTTTTCCGGCTGCATACCGATGTTCCGTTTACCGTTGAGGCTTCCGATTCCCTGACTGCGCAGCTTCGTTTTCCTGAGGGGACGCGCAAGGTTGAGGTGCGCATCGGCCTGTCGTCGCTTAGTGAGGCTTCGGCTGCTGAGGAGTTGGCGGCCATTGCCGGCAGACGGTTCGGCCGGCACCGCACTGATGCGGCCCGGTCATGGGCCTCTGTTCTTGGCAAGGTGGACGTGAAGGGAAGCACGCCGGAGCAGCGGACCTTGTTCTACACGGGGTTGTACCGGGTCTATCTGAGCCCGTTCAATGCCACCTTCGGCGGGAAGTACATCGGGACGGATACAGTGCTGCGGGAAGCGCAGGATTGGACTTTCTACAGCGGATGGAGCATGTGGGACACCTACCGTGCCAAGTTTCCGCTGATCACCCTGCTCGATCCGGAAGCCACGGACGACATCTGCAAATCACTTGTCAGCCTGTATCAGACCGGAAAGCGGAACTGGGCAACGCTGCAGGAACCCGTACCTACTGTACGCACGGAGCATTCGCAAATCATGCTGCTGGATGCCTGGGTCAAGGGAATCCGGGACTTTGACCTGGCCGCCGCATTTTCGGGAATGGAGGCGGAGGCCGATGCCGGGCGCCCGGAGGGCGCCAAGAACGGCCTCACGCGCAACTCCCCGGACCAGAAGATGGAGACGATCTATGATCTCTGGGCAATGGGACAGATCGCCCGGATTATCGGCAACGAAGAAGCGGCTGAGCGGTATTTGGCTGAATCAGAAGCTATGTTCGAACAGACCTGGAAGAAGGACTTCATGACCATCACCCCGGAGTTTGCCCAAATGAAAGGCAACGGCCTCTATCAGGGTACACGCTGGCAATATCGCTGGGCCGTGCCGGTTTACGCTGACAAGATGATCGAATGGGTGGGCGAGGAACAGCTGGCCGATGAGCTTAGTGATTTCTTCCGCCTGCAGCTGTTCAACCAAGGCAACGAACCGGACATCCAGACCCCGTTCATGTTCAATCTCTTCGGCCATCCGGAGCGTACGGATGCGATTGTCCATGCCCTGTTGACCGACGATAATATGGTCCACCGCTACGGCGGCAATGCCGAATATCCGGAGCCCTTCGTAGGCCGCGCATTCCGCAACCGCCCGGACGGTTATGCCCCTGAAATGGACGAAGATGACGGCACCATGAGTGCCTGGTACCTGTTCAGCCAGCTGGGTCTCTACCCGGTCCGCCTGGGAACGGATTTGTATGAACTGTTTACACCGCTATTCGAAAAGGCCGTACTGCATCTTCCCGGCCACGACGTCAAACTGATCCGGAAATGCGCCCCCGCCTCAGCCCGGGCCATCGAAGTCGACGGCGTCCTCCTCCCGGGCTTCACCATCAGCCATTCCCAGTTCACTTCAGCTCGGAAAATCGTCTGGCTACCATGATCGATAGGGGTAGCTGATAGAGGCCACTGGAACCGGGTCTAGGGCTGGGCCTGGTAGAAGGTGTACTCTTGGTAGATGATTTGAGCCGGACGGTCTGTCAGTGTGAGTTTGAATGTCCGTTTTTCCGTGGAAGGATTGGCAGGAACTGTAACCGTAAGCATGTAGAAGACCGGTTCATCAGGATTCTCATAGTCTCCTTCCTTTACATTCAACTGAACTTCAGGGTCGTCGCAAATGACGCCCCAATATCCTGTACTCGATTCGATAGTGACCGAAAAAGAACCTCCTTCGCTCGGAACCGTGATCTCATTCCAGTCAGACACTTTCGTATAGGCGACGGCACCTGTCTGAAATACATTTACAATCAGGGACTGGGTTCCTGCCTCATTCGAACATACCAGTTTGATGACGCCCGCTCTAACTACGGCCAAGGGGTTTGGGCGCATCGAAATGCGGATGGTGCCTTTTCCGGCAAGCCCGCCTGCATTAAGAAGAGAGAAGAACTCGAATCCGGTAGTCGGCTGCGCCGTTGCTTTCCAGGAAGCAGTGGATTCCACCGAAATATCGAAGAGTCCGCCTTGGGCATCGAATATAAGTTCTTCCGTATCCAGAGTAAGCTGGGGCTCCTGGTCCATCAGGTCGCAGGAAATGGCCAGATGACAGAGTATCAGCAAGGGAATGAGCAGCCGTTTCATAGATGATGAGCGTATGTTTCAATATAGATGCAATGAAAGGGGTAAATGTTGAGTCTCGTTTTATTTTCCGGTATTCTGGCCGATGAAATAGATGGCGCCCGTGCTGACTTCGGTGATGATATAAAGGAAGGGCCGGTCGGCGTGGAACTCATAGGTGGGTAGTGTCATTCCGGGTCCGGCGGCCCCGCTCAACATCGTGATGTCCGTTACGGCAGCCGCTTCTGTCCCTCCTTCATCGACCTTGATCTTTGCCTTGTGCAGAACGTCGCCGATATAGAGGCCGGGTGTCGAGGACATGGCCGAGAAATCGGCGTTGGTGCTGAAAGCTTGCTTGATGCCCATCTTCGGAAGGATTTCTTTCAGTGAAACGAAATATGCGGTCTCGAAAGAAGGAATCTTGACATCGACGTCGACACCGAACATCATCAAGCTGCTCCAGGCACTTGCATCCAGTTTCTCGAGGAGGTCGGCCAGCGTTTTCCCTTCCATCGGCAACAGCAGCGTCATCCGATAGGCTTGATTTCCGTATGGGAGGCTGACAGCCTTGCAAAGATCGGGAATGCCGCCGTAATTGAAGCGGTCTTTCTGGTGCATCATCTTGACGGTCGTTTTCGAACCGTCTTCCCGGGTGAAGCTTTCCTTTTTCGTCTCGCTCTTCTTGAACTTGTTGGTCCAGATGCCCTTGAAATACACGGCGTTCAGGAAGTGTGCGTATTCACTGGCCTGTACGGGCTGCTTCAGCAACTCTGGGATCATTCCGTGGGTTTTCTTGTTGCACCAGTCGTTGACGAGTTTCTTGATATTATCCTTACTGAAATCCTTATAGATGACCTCGGCCTCGTAGACCGATTTCACCGTCTTTGTGAAACTGTCTTTCAGGCCGGGGTACATTTTGTTGACCACTGCGGCATTGGCAATCTCAAGTTTCGTGGAGGGATCCACCTCGGCGGATTGTGTCATCATGGTCTGGCAGAAGGCGTTGAGGCCTTCGACGGAACTCTCTTTGTACCCCAGTGTCTCGTAGATTTCCTGCTGCGTTTGTCCAACGGCACCATTGTTCACCATTCCGAAGTCGATTGTGACACTGAGCGGCGAAATCAGGAGGCTCTTGTCCTTTTCCTCCCGGGCAACATTCTTGAACAGTTCCAGTGCAAAACCGTTGTTGGCTTTGACGAACTCCGTCTGCGCTTTCGTCAACACGATATCCTTTCGCGGAATCATATCATCCTTGGAAACCGGGTCGTCCAGTTCGCTACAAGAGAGGCCCATGACCGCGATGGAGGCGATGGCTGCTATGAAAAGTGCTTTCTTCATGATCGTATCGTTATTCTTTTAATCTTCCAAATTGATTCTGAAACCGGTTGCAACAGAGAACAGGAAAGGATGTTCGCTCCGGTAAGTCTGAAGCAGATTCTTTTCTGAAGGAATTCTCCAACTCAGCTCCGGTTCCACATAGATCCCGATGTGTCTGGCGACATTCACCTGAACGCCAGCGGCTCCCAGGAAGGAGAGGCTGAAGCCGTCTTTCTTGATGGGTTCGCCCGCAAGTGTAGCGCTTATGCAACAATCGCCTTCCAGGCCTCCCCCCAGATAGACATCCAGCCATTTAGTCGAGCCCAGAATCCAGTCCATTCGCACAGGAACTCCCAGATAATGAGCATACTGTTTCTTCTCCCCCGAATAGAGGGATGTAAAACAGGACGGATAGAGGCTGTATTCAAGGCCCGTCGTTATTTTCCATCGCCCGGCGACCGGTATTCCGACAGACAATCCGCCTTTGAAAGGGAGAAGGTGCGTGGGCCTGCCGATGGACTCGTCAATGAAAGAATAGCCTTCCAATCCGGAATAGCCTCTCAATGCATATATGTTAGATAAAGGATCTTTTGGAGATTGCTGACCCGTTGAGGGTTTATTCCTGACTTCATTTGCCCCCACCATAGAATATACCACCGTAGCCAGAAGACTACTTCCGGCAGCGATGCCGGCAGCAGGCGCAACCTTCCATTGCATGGCTCGCGGGTTCTTATCCTGCGGGATATAGGGTGTTGTCGTGCTCGCGGTTTCGTCCTTCGTCTCTTTCTTGGCGGAGTCGTACTCTGCTTCACTCAACGCCCCGGGCGTTTTGTTTTCTTCCTCCAAAGTGGCAGTGGTAATATCCTCCTCTGGCTCGTTTTGCTGAGGAGTGATTACCTCTCGTATTCGTACTGAAACCTGAGGGTCAGTCTTGGGCGCTACGGCTTGGGCGATCAGCGGCGAGGATGGCAGTTGTTCGGCCATAACTGAAGAATCTGTGATGGAGGCGACAGGCGTCATCGGATGATCGACGATATGAATACTATCGGCAGGCGATTCCGGCCGGCGGAGGAACAGGACAGCCGCCAGGCCGGCGGCAACGGACGCAGCCATTATCCACACCAGCGGAGATAGCTTCCTCGCGGGATTAGGCGCCGGAACTGGCTCGGCCCCATCAAGACGGGTATGAAACTCGGCAAAGACACGCTCAGGGAGCGTGCCGTCGGGCTCTTCCAGTTTGTCCTTGACTATTTCTTCCCACTTTCTCATTGGTCTTGTTCCTTCAGGTATTGTTTGATCTTTTCTTTCAGTTGCTTTCTCGCTTTCACCAAGGTGCTGGTCGATCCAGTCTCGCTGATTCCGAGCATCCGGGCTATTTCCTTATGAGCGTACCCGTCTATGCAGTACAGGTTGAAGACGGTCCTTCTCAAATCAGGCAGCTCGGAGATCCACTCCAGCAGTTTTTCCTTCGGTATCTCCGCCACCTCTTCTTCAGTCGGTTCCGGAATGTTGTCCTGCGCCTGAAAGTCCAGGGAGACCCTCCGCCATCTATGCCGTTTGATCTGGTTGAGCGCCTTGTTGATGGCAATCCGGCTGATCCATCCGTACAGGGAGCCTTCCCCGGTGTATGTGAAGGTATCGATCTTGTCGAGTGCCTGAATGAGCGTTTCCACCATTAAATCTTTCGCATCGTCGCTATCCCCGGTGTAACGTTTACAGAGCATATACACCCGAACTGCATAACGTCTATACAGCTCATCCTGCGCCATTCTGTCCCTCTTCGAGCAACACCTGGCCAGCGCCTGCTCATCCAGCTCTTTATACACTCACACCCTTTTCAGAATCTGTAAAGTTACACATATTTGCGACAACCCTCCTTCCTCTGTTCCCAGCCCGAACTTTTGCTCTCACACAATAAACACACGAACTGTCGAAATGCGTCTCGTAAGACACGTTTTTTTTCATCGGTACCAAATTCCTTCCATTCCGAGCCACCGGATTGACGCGCCTACGGCGCGAGGGGTGCGAAGGAAGAAAGGCAGCAACGCTGCCCGTTCCGAAGGAACGCGGGGTTTCAGGGGCAGAGCCCCTGTAAAAAAGGGGGGCCGTTTAACGGGCCGACTGACTCCGCCCATCTCCTGAACGAAAAACGGGCCCCGAAGGGTCCCCAGGCAGCAACGCTGCCCGCGCCTACGGCGCGAGGGGTGCGGGGATGTGCCCCGCTAGAAACGGAGGCCCGCTTGCGGGCCGACTCTCCACAAGAAAAGGGACCTTTCGGGTCCCTTTTCTTGTGGAGATGGGCGGAGTCGAACCGCCGTCCGAATAAAGCGCCAGATGGCTTTCTACATGCTTA
>JAFZAF010000150.1 GCA_017548335.1 Bacteroidales bacterium
GACTTCACGTACAAGGGATTCACCATCTATGAAACTCCGCTTGCCACGCTGCGCAGCGACTCGCTCCGCCTGGCCAACGGCGAAATCATCCCGACCCTCGACGAATACCTGGCTGCTGCGAAGAAGTATCCGAAGATGAAGTTGGTTTTCGAACTCAAGAGCAAGGGGGATCCGGAATACGAAGCGGTCGCCCTGCCGGCCTGCGTGGAGGCCATCCGCCGTCACGGCGTTGCCAAACGGGTGGAATTCATCTCCTTCAGCCTTTCCGCCTGCAAGGAATTCGCCCGTTTGATGCCGAAGAACCGCGTCGAGTATCTGGGCGGGGAAATCGCGCCGGCCGAACTGCACGAGATAGGCATTACCGGCATCGACTACCACTATTCCGTCTTCAACAAGCATCCCGAATGGGTGGAAGAGGCCCACAAGCTGGACATGATCGTCAATGCCTGGACCGTCAACCAGCCGGCCGACATCATCCACATGCTGCAACTGGGCGTGGACCACATCACGACCAACGAGCCGGAACTGGTCCAGCAACTGATCGCCGAAAAGAAATACATCCTGACGCCCGCAGACCGGACAAAAAACGTCGTGCTTGAGACGACGGCCGGGACCATCGTACTGAAACTATACGACAAGACACCGCTGCACCGCGACAACTTCCTGGCCTTGGTGAAAGAAGGCGCTTACGATTCCCTGCTGTTCCACCGCGTGATCCAAGACTTCATGATCCAGGGCGGAGACCCGGATTCAAAACTGGCAGAAGCGGGTGTTCTGCTGGGAGAAGGCGACCGCAACTACACTGTCCCGGCCGAATTCCGGCTGGATGAAGGGATCTTCCACCGCCGTGGCGTCCTGGCTGCCGCCCGCGAGGGCGATGACGTGAACCCCGAGCAGCGCAGTTCTGCGATGCAGTTCTACATTGTCTGGGGAAAGATCTTCGACGAGGAAGGACTCGACAGAATCCAGGAGCGGCTCGACAACCGCACCGGCGGCCGTGTGCAACTGACGCCTGAAATGCGCGACGTGTACAAGACCGTCGGAGGTACGCCGCACCTCGACGGCCAATACACCGTCTTCGGCGAAGTCGTCAGCGGCCTCGACGTCGTCGACGCCATCCAGCATGTCGCCACCGACGAAAACGACCGACCGCTGGAAAATGTCCGCATCCTCCGCGCCTGGCTGAAATAGGCCTGGCCTGCGCCCCCCGAATATCGGGTTGCCTGGCAAAACAAAAAACCCGCTATTCCTGCGTATCCAGGTCCGTAGCCTTTCCCGTGTACTGCGGTGTGCGTTTTTCCAGGAAAGAACGGATGCCTTCCAGGTAGTCCGCACCTTGATACACTTTGGTGCGGTATGCGTTGATGCGTTCGAAGCACTCCGAGGGGATTACGTTGGCACCTTTGCTGAGAATGCGGAACTGTCGTTTGATGGCGCTGATGGACATCACGCTGTTGCGGCGCAACGGTGCAAGGAACTGCTCTTCCAGCACCTTGTCGAGATCTTCCGGTGCAGCGACGCGGTTAATCAGTCCCACATTCAGCGCATCGTGGGCTGTGATGGGTGTGGCCAGGAAGAACATTTCGCGGGCTTTGTTGATACCCAGCTGGTTGATAAAATGAAGGATGCCTGACGCATTGTAGGGGATGCCGATTTTGGCGGGCGTGATGGCGAAGGTGGCCGTGTCGGCGCTGACAATCATGTCGCACGACAGGCACAGGTCGCAGGCACCGCCCCAGACCGTTCCGCTGACACAGGCGATGACCGGAATGGGCGTATCCTGCACACAGCGCAGCAGCCGCTCCATGGGGACGTCGTATGCCAGGGGATCTTCACCGTCCTGCGGCAGTTCGCGGATGTCGTGTCCTGCGCTCCAGACTCCTTTGTAGCTTTGGGCCTTGATGACGATGCAGACACATTCTTCGTCATAGCCTTTCCGGATGGCATCCGAAAGTTCCTGGCACATTTCCGTGCTGAGGCAGTTGAAGTGCGTTGGATTCTGCATTTCTACGAAGCAGATGCGATCTTCGATGCGGGTATTTACGATCATATCGGGTTTGTTATTAGGATTCCGGTGTCAAAAAGGATCAACGTCAAGCGTAATTGTGGTGTGTCCCTTGAAATCTCGTTCGATTTGCTGGATGCGCTCGTAAAGCGCGCGTTTGAGGCCGGCTGAGGTCCGGCTGCGCGGCAGTTTGATCCAGAACTGGGCGATGTGTTCGCCGGCGACGACATCGACCGCCGGAGCAACCGGCCCGGCGATATCGGTAATGCCTGCCTGCCCGGCCGCTTCGCGGATCAGCCGGCAGACATTCCAGACGCGTCCTTCGTAACGGTCTTTCACCGTGATGGCAATCATTCGGACAAATGGCGGATAAGCGAAGGACTTTCGCTCGGCCAGCATTTCGGCGGCGGGATTGACTTGCGGATCGGGATGCAGCAGCCGTTGCAGGACCGGGTGGTCAGGCTGGAAGGTCTGGATGACGATCCGGCCCTGTTCTCCCCGCCGTCCGGAACGCCCCATCAGTTGCGTGAGCAGCTGAAACGCCCGTTCGTCGCTGCGGAAGTCCTGTACGGCGAAGAGGCTGTCGGCGCTGACAATCACTACAAGTGCCAGCCGTTCAAAATCGAAGCCTTTGGTAATCATCTGTGTACCCACCAGGATATCGATCTTGCCCGCCGCGAAGTCGCGGATCATCCGTTCCTCAGCTTGTTTGCTTTCGGTCGTATCGGCGTCGAAGCGCTCGATGCGGCGGTCGGGGAAGGCAGCGCGGAGTTCTTCTTCGAGTTTTTCCGTCCCGGCTCCCCGTTCCATCAGTGCCGCTTCGTCACAGGCCGGGCAGCGCATCGTAAAGGAACGATGGTAGCCGCAATAGTGACAGGAGAGGGTGTTGTTGAACCTGTGGTAGCTGAGTGCCACGTGGCAATGAGGACACATAACCACTTCGCCGCAAGCTTCGCATTGCACGGTCGGCGCGTAGGCTCTCCGGGAACGAAAGACCAGCACCTGCCGTCCGGCTTCTAGTGTGGCGGCCATCTCTTTGAGCAGTTTGCGGGAGAAAGAACCCTCCATATTGCCGAGCCGGCGTGCCTGGGCCGTGTCGATGATCTCAATGGCCGGATCTGCTCCGCCATGGTAGCGTTCTGGCAGATTGGCACGGGCGAACTTGCGGGTTTCGACATTGTAGAGCGCCTCACAGGAAGGGGTCGCGCTGCCCAGCAGCACGGCAGCCTTGTGCCGGGCCGCCAGCATCAGCGCCGCATCCCGCCCGTTATAACGGGGTGCCGTGTCGTCCTGCTTATAAGATCGGTCGTGCTCCTCGTCCACAATGATCAACCCGAGCTTCCGGAAGGGAAGAAAAAGGGATGAACGGGTGCCGAGCACGATTCGGGGCAAAGGGTCGTTGCGGAGCGATTGGATGACACGATAGCGCTGGGGAACGGTTGTCCGGGAATGGTAAATGAGTAAACGGTCGCCGAAGACGGCTTCGATACGCTGTTGTAACTGCTGGGATACGGCGATCTCGGGGACGAGATAGAGCACGTCGTGTCCTTGTCGCAGCTGTTCAGCTGCCAGATGCAGATAGATTTCCGTCTTCCCACTGCCGGTGGCTCCATGGAGCAGGACGGGCTTTTGGGCGGCAAAGCCAGTACGAATCCGGAAGAGGGCTTTTTGCTGAGGATCCGAAAGGGAATGGAGGCATTCCAGGGTCTCGCCCTCCTTTGACGGAGGCGTTTTTTTCCCTCGCCGGACCCGCTTCTTCATCGGCTTGTCCGGATGCAGCATCATGCGCTGCAAGCCGGCGTTGTACGCCGCCTTGAATACTTCGCCGGGCGTACAGAGATAGTAGTCGGCGATATCGTACCAAAACGCGATTTCTGTTTCCGTTGCGGCCGGCTTGTCCAAAGCCGCTGTCACAGTTTCAATGGCAGAAAGATTCACGCCGACGGGCGCGCGGTCCCGAACCTGCAATACGACGCCCAGTGCCGGATGGCCGCGCAGCGGCACCTGCACCCAGGAGCCGATGCTGACGCTTACCCCGTCGGGCAGCCGGTAAGTCAGCGTCTTATCCAGTTTCAGAGGCAGCAGCACCTCGACATATCTCTTCTCCACAACCAGGGCCATCGCGTCAGATCTTCATTTTCTTCTGCGAAAATAACATTATTTTTTGCAGAAAGAAAAAAATCCTTACCTTTGCAGTCCCAATCCGGTGCTGTAGCTCAGATGGTAGAGCAATGGACTGAAAATCCATGTGTCGGCAGTTCGATTCTTCCCAGCACCAC
>JAFZAF010000151.1 GCA_017548335.1 Bacteroidales bacterium
ATCAGCAAGAGCGAATTCTATGGTCCCATCATGAAGCTCTGCCTCGACAAGCGCGGTATCCTCAAGAGTGAACACTACCTGACCGCCGACCGCGTGGAACTGACCTACGAGATGCCGCTCTCCGAGATTGTCTTCGACTTCTACGACAAGCTCAAGTCCATCTCGAAGGGATACGCCTCCTTCGACTATCATGTGATCGGTTTCCGCCCGGCCAAGCTCGTGAAACTGGACATCCTGCTCAACGGCGAACCGGCCGACGCACTCTCCACGCTCATCCACCAGGACCACGCCTACGAGTTCGGCCGGAAAATCTGCGAGAAGCTGAAGGAACTTATCCCCCGCCAACAATTCGACATCGCCATCCAGGCCGCTATCGGCGCCAAGATCATCGCCCGCGAAACGGTCCGCCAGGTCCGCAAGGACGTGACTGCCAAATGTTATGGCGGCGACATCACCCGCAAGCGAAAACTGCTTGAAAAACAAAAGGCCGGCAAGAAGCGCATGCGTCAGATCGGCCAGGTGGAAGTTCCCCAGTCAGCCTTCATGGCGGTACTCAAGCTCGACTAGGCACAAAAAAAGCGGCTCATCGCCGCTTCTTTTATTTCCTGTCCCTGCCTTCCCGGGTCGGGGGTCCTTGCGAAGGTTTTTGCTGGGAATGTTTCCGCAGGTTGTTGATCATCCGTTGCTGGAAAGCTTCTTCAGCCTGGTAGAGCTTGGCCACTTTTCGGATGGGCAGGACTTTCTTGAATTTGGGATACCAGTCGACCATCACCTGGTTGGAGGCTTTGGATGCCTGGATATAGGCATCCAGTTTTGCCTCGACTTCTTTCTCGGAGAGCTCATCGGTCTTCTTGCCGCGGAATTCTCCAAAAGCGTCCATCATCTTCTTATGGCTGGCGAGGACTTCTTTCCAGCACTGGTTGTACACGGGCCAGAACACCTGGGCCTCTTCGGGGGTAAGGTCGAGTTCCTGCGTAATGAAGGCGATCTTCTCGGCCTGGATGCGTTCAAAGTCCCTTTTACGCTGGTTTTCATCCGGTTTGGGGCCCTGCGGCTGCGCAAACAGGGCGACGGCTGCGAACAGGCAGAGGCTGAAGGCAAAAAACTTTTTCATTTTCAATACAATTGGGCGTAGATTTCGGCCAGGTCGGCGAAAGAAAGTTCAGTAGCCAGATAGTCGATGAGGGTCTCTTCGTCTAATTCGGTGCTTTCCTCCACCGGGTTGTCCGATTGATAATAATTGATGAGCGAAATGGGACGGATCAGTTCTTCCTCGGCTGAAGCATAGCCTTCTGCGGCGGTTCCGGCTCCCCGGTCGAGGGTGTGGGTCAGCGACAGGACGCCATAGCCCATGCCGAAAATCAGGGCAAACATCGCGGCCAGCGTGAGGGCGGGCTTCAGGATCCGCCATACAGGCCGCGGCCGCTTCTCTTGCGAGGCTTCCGCCTCTTCGGCAGCAATACGCGCCATAAGACGATCCTCAAAGGATGCGAGATATCCCTCGGGGATCCGGAAAGGATTGTCCGTCTTGATGCGGTCAAAATCTATATCCATGCGTTCGTTCATACGCTTCTTAGACTGCAATGGGTTTCAAAGGTTTAATCCGGTTTTCAATACTTGGCTTCCAAGCTTGCTTTCATCCAAGTCTTTACTTTTTCATAGGCGTGGTGATAGGAGGCCTTCAGCGCTCCTTCGGAAGTTTCGAGCACCTGGGCGATCTTCTCATAAGGCATTTCCTCGAAATAGCGGAGGAGAAAGACGGCTTTCTGCTTGGGCGGCAGTTTGGCAATGGCCTGGTGGAGGACGGTCTGGACTTCGTCGCCGTCAAACCAGGAATCGGAGGGCAGACGGTCAGCCGCATCCAGGCCGGCGTATTCGCCACGGGTCTGCTGACGGGTAAGGAAGGTCAGCGTCTCGTTGGTCGCGATGCGGTAGAGCCAGGTATAGAGCTGGGCGTCGCCGCGGAAATTTTCAAGCGAGCGCCAGGCTTTCAGGAAAGTGTTCTGGAGACAGTCGTCAGCATCGTCGTGGTCGAGCACCATCCGGCGGATGTGCCAGTAGAGCCGTTCTTTATAGGTTTGCACAAGAAGGCGGAACGCCTGTTCGCGTCCGCCTTCCCGATATAATTGCAGTATTTCCCGGTCAGTACTCATCGCAGCAGCGACAAAGCTGCCTCCACGATATGGGCCGCATCGAGACCGTAGGCCGCCATCAGTTCCGCGGGTTTTCCGCTCTGTCCGAACTGGTCGTCGATGGCTACGAAACGCATACGCGTGGGGCACGCTTGTGCCAGCACGCCTGCAATTTCCTCGCCAAGACCGCCGGCGATCAGGTGCTCTTCGGCGACAACCACACAACCCGTCTTGCGGGCCGATGCGATGACGGCTTCCTTGTCGAGCGGCTTGATGGTTGCAATGTCGATTAAATCGACATCGATACCCTTTGTCTCGAGTTCCCTCGCAGCCTGGATGGCTTCCCACACGAGATGGCCGGTGGCAATGATCGTCACATCATCGCCATCGTTCAGTTTAATGGCCTTGCCGATCTCGAACGGCTGGTCGGCCGGCGTGAAATTCGGCACACCGGGACGGCCGAAACGCAGATAGACGGGGCCGTTCCATTCCGCCGCAGCCAGGGTGGCCGCCTTGGTCTGGTTGTAGTCGCAAGGGTTGATGACCACCATTTCGGGGAGCATCCGCATGATGCCGATGTCCTCGAGGGTCTGGTGGGTCGCGCCGTCCTCGCCGAGCGTGATGCCGGCGTGGGAAGCGGCGATCTTCACGTTCGTCTTCGAATAGCAAACCGACTGGCGGATCTGGTCCATCACGCGTGCGGAAGCGAAATTGGCAAAGGTGCCGATGAAAGGAATGAATCCACCAATGGCCAGACCGGCCGCCATGCCGACCATGTTGGCCTCGGCGATGCCCACCTCGAAGAAGCGGTCGGGATGCTCCGCCGCGAAAGCGTCCATTTTGAGCGAGCCTTTGAGATCGGCGGTCAGCGCCACGACTTTCGGGTTGCTGCGGCCGAGTTCGGCGAGTCCGGCGCCGAAGCCCGAACGGGTGTCTTTCTTACCGGTATCTATGTATTCTTTCATAATGCAAAGTCTCCCATCGTTTCTTCCAGTTGTTTCATGGCTTCGGCGCACTGTTCCACCGAAGGATTCTTACCGTGCCATTTGCAGGTGCCGGCCATGAAGTCGACGCCATGGCCCATTTCGGTGTGCCAGAGAATCATCACCGGCTTGCCCAGGCCCATCCGCTTGTGCGCTTCGGCAAAACCGCGTTCAATCTCCGTGAAATCGTGCCCGTCAGCATCGATTACCGTCCAGCCGAAGGCTTCCCATTTGCTGCGCAGGTCGCCCAGCCCCGCTACGTCCTCGGTCGTACCGTCGATCTGCTGGTGGTTCCAGTCGGTCATCGCAATGAGGTTGTCCACCTTGTTGTGGGCAGCCGCCATGGCGGCCTCCCAGATCTGGCCTTCCTCGCTCTCGCCGTCGCCGACCAGGACATAGACCGTATGCGGGTCGCCGTTGAGCCGTTTGGCCAGGGCAGCGCCGATGGCCACCGACAGGCCCTGTCCCAGAGAGCCGGCCGCCTGGTTCACACCCGGCAGGCCCTTTTCAATGGAAGGATGGCCTTGGAGCCGCGTACCGAAACGGCGGAAAGTTGCCAGTTCGGCGACCGGGAAATAGCCCCTGCGGGCGAGGACACTATAGAGCACGGGGGAAATGTGGCCGGCCGAAAGGAAGAACTGGTCGATTCCTTCCCCGTTGCGGGTCCACGTCTCCGGGGTGACGTTCATTTCCTTGAAATAGAGGTATGTCAGGACATCCGTCGCGCTCATCGACCCGCCCGGATGACCCGAAGCCGCGGCCGTAACCATGCGCACAATATCCCTCCGCACCTGCGAAGCGATTTGTTGAAGGGTATATTCCATAGAAAGAGAATGTTTGTATGCGTCTAACAAAGATACAAACAATTCCGGTTTTCCGGGCTATTTTTCGTAACTTGGTAGTCTGAATCTGTTTCCTATGAAAAAAGTGCTCTATTTACTGCTGCTCGTTCCCTTGCTGATGGCAACGATGGCGACCGCGCAGCCTGCGGCGCTGCCGGACCAAGTAGCTTGCATGCGGCGCGGGACAATCAACGTGTCGTTCGGCGGGCCGACGCGGGCTGAGGGACGGTCGTACAACAACGCACCGACGTTCTTTGTCTATCCGGATTCGCGGCTCGATGCGGCCGGTGCCGAAGCGCTGCTCGACGCGATGGCCATCCAGCCGGTGCTGGATGAGAACTTCGGGACGGCCTTCGTCATCAATCCGGTGGGTACGACGTACGATGCCGCGAAAGATTTTGACGCCTTCGTCGAGCTGTTCAACCGGGCCCGCAGCGGCAATCTCAAGGTAATCGGTTTCGGGAACGGGGCTACTTTTGTCAATCAAGTGCTGGCCCTGAAGGCGGCCGACCATATTGCCGGTATCGCCACGGTGGGCGGCAAACCGGCCAAACTGCCGAAGGGATTCTCCTCTTATGGTGTTCCCGCGTATGTGGCGGGCCGGACGGCCGGACAGGTCGTGAAAGAGTACCAGTCCCTTAACGCGGCACAGGCGCCTTTCGAGCCGCTGCTGCAGGTAGTCGTCTCGATTGCCTCCGAGCCCGGTGCCGTTTTCGCCGAAGCCTGGGATCAAGTATTCTCGCGCAATTTCCGCTTCAACAACTACAAGCATACGCATTACGAGGGCGCGATTTTCGGCCAATACGGGCCGTATGAGTTGGAGCCTTATCTGGAATGGGAGCGACTGGGCATCCGGCGCAATGTCGTAGAATATGGATCTTCGTACCGTAACCGTTCGCTCGAAGGTCCCAAGTATCTCTGGTACGAATACTGGCCGGAAGAACTGATGGAAGGGGCGCCGGAACACAGCGTTCCCGTGGTCGTGCTGTTGCACGGCAACACCAACGACCCGCGTACGCAGGCCGAGACCTCCGGCTTCCTCCAAGTGGCCGCGGAAGACCGCTTTTTCGTGGTGGAGATGGAATGGCAGGGCACGCCGAACTACCAGGCGATGGGCCACGACGGGATCGAGTCGGTCCTGGGCATCCTGCTTGCCCAGTATCCCCAGCTCGATCCGTCGCGCATCTATGCGCACGGCCTTTCGGCCGGATCGATGACCGCCACGGCGTTGGGTATCAAGAAGTCACATGTCTTCGCAGCGGTGGGCGGCAATTCCGGCGCCCTATTCACGGGCCGTTGGATCGGGCCGTTCCCAACCTTCGAAACCATCTGGGCTGAGGCCACGCAGAAGCGCGGCGCCGTGGAGACAGCCTATTGCTCCGTCTTCGGGACAATGGACACCACGGTGCCTTATATGACACCTGAAAACTGGGAAGGCAACAGTTACCTCAACGCCTGGAACGCATACGAACAAATGAACGGGATGGAGGTCGTCAACCAGATGGATTTCACGGCCTGGCCCATTTTCGGCCAGCCGCTGCGCGACCGGGAAACCATCCGGACCCACAAAGGCGAAGGCATTGTCATGGAGACCGGCCAACTGTATAAGGGCGATGTGCCCCTTATCAAGATTATCGCCGTCGTGGACTACGGCCACTGGAACTTCATGCCCGCCGCCCGCCTCGCATGGGATTTCTTCAAGCACTACAGCCGCGATCCCGAAACCAAACGGCTGGTCTACCATCCCGACGCCGTCGGAGCTGGAGATTAAATTTTTGATTATTAAACAAATAAGCTCCATGATAAGAAAGACTGTCTTTTCGCTTTTCGTTGTACTGTCGCTCATAGCCGCCGCCTGCACCCACGGCCCGACGCCCGAAGACCGGGCGCGGCAGTTGATTTCCCGCATGACGCTGGAAGACAAAACCAACCTGATGCGGTACGATGCCAGCGCCGTGGAAGCGCTGGGCATTCCCGCCTACAACTGGTGGAACGAAGCGCTGCACGGCGTGGCGCGCAACGGCAAGGCCACGACTTTTCCCCAGCCGATCGGCATGGCGGCCTCGTTCGACGAGCCGCTGGTCTACGAAGTGTTTACGGCCGTGAGCGATGAGGCCCGGGTGAAACACCGCCAGGCGCTTGCTGCAGGCGAGTCGGGCTGGTATCAGGGGCTCACCTTCTGGACACCCAACATCAACCTCTTCCGCGACCCGCGTTGGGGGCGCGGCATGGAGACCTACGGGGAAGATCCCTATCTGACGGGGCAACTCGGCATGGCGGTGGTCCGCGGCCTGCAGGGGCCGTCGGACGCGCCGGTGCTCAAGGCGCACGCCTGCGCCAAGCACTTTGCCATCCACTCCGGCCCGGAATGGAACCGACACAGCTTTGATGTCAACGTAAGCGACCGCGACCTGCGCGAGACCTATTTGCCGGCCTTCAAGGATCTGGTAACCAAGGCCGACGTGCAGGAAGTGATGATCGCCTATAACCGCTTCCGCGGCGTGCCGTGCGGGGCCAACCTTCTTTTGCTCGATACGATTCTCCGGGGAGAATGGGGCTACAAAGGACTGGTCACCTCGGACTGCTGGGCCATCCACGATTTCTTCGTAGCCGGCCGGCATGGCTATAGCCCGGATGTGGAACACGCCGTATCCGAAGCGGTCCGCGCCGGCACGGACCTCAACTGCGGTGAATCGTACCGCCATATTCCGGAAACCGTCGCCGCCGGCCTGCTCGACGAAGCCGAGCTGGAACCGGCTTTAACCCGCCTGCTGGCCGCCCGCATCCGGCTGGGTGAACTGGACGGCAATAACGAGCCGTGGGCCAACCTGAGCGACGACATCGTGGAAGGGCCGGAGCATCTGGCGCTGGCCCGGAAAATGGCGCAGGAGTCTATCGTCCTGCTGCAGAACCGCGACGACATCCTGCCCCTCCAGGCCGGAACCCGCATCGCCCTGATTGGTCCCAACGCCGATGACAAGGAATTGCTTTGGGGCAACTACAATCCGATCCCCGAACAGACCGTTACCCTGGCGGAAGCACTCCGGCAGCGGATTCCCGATCTCGTGACATTCCGGGCCTGCGGACTCGTCGGGGCTGAATACCTTCCTATGCAGGAACAAAAGCAAGTGATGAATTTGTCTTCCCTTTCCGAAGCAGATTTGAAATCGCTCGCCAAACGCTATGCGGTGGATGTGGAAGAAATCAAGAAAATGATCAAACGGCAGGAAGAAATGAGCAGTCTTTGTCTTCCTGCGTTACATGTAGCCGAGGTTCTTCAACAATTGAAAGACATTGACATCGTGGTGTTCGCCGGCGGCATCTCGCCTCGCCTCGAGGGAGAGGAGATGCCCGTAGCCTTACCGGGCTTTAAAGGCGGCGACCGCACCGACATCGAGTTGCCCGCCGTGCAGCGGGAGCTGCTGGCGGCGCTCCACCAGGCGGGCAAAAAAGTCGTGTTCGTCAATTTCTCCGGTTCCGCGATCGGCCTCGTGCCGGAGACCGAAACTTGCGACGCCATCGTCCAGGCCTGGTATCCCGGCGAAGAAGGCGGAACGGCCCTGGCCGACATCCTATTCGGCGACGTGGCTCCTTCCGGGAAATTGCCGGTCACTTTCTACCGGAATATCGAGCAGGTTCCCGACTTCGAAGACTATGACATGAAAGGCCGGACGTATCGCTATTTCGACGGCGATCCCCTTTTCCCCTTCGGCTACGGCCTCAGTTACACCACTTTCGAATACGGTGACGCCCGCATCCGGAAAGGCAGCCTGGAAATCCCCGTCACCAACACCGGTGATTGCGATGCAACCGAAGTGGTCCAGCTGTATGTCCGCCGACCGGCCGAAGTGGAAGGACCGCTGAAGTCGCTCCGCGGCTTCCAGCGCGTCACCATTCCGGCCGGCGAAACCGTTACCGTGAAGTTCCGCCTGACCGCCGACACCTTCCTGAACTGGTCGCCCGAGGCCGGCGACATGGTTCCCCTGAAAGGCCGGTGGGAGCTGCTCTACGGCGGCAGTTCCGCCGACGCAGCACTCAAGCAGCTTACCTACAACTACTGACCGTTGAGCCCTTTTTTCGCTGCAACGGACGCAATTGTCAGAGCGAAAGCTCCAGCATATGGTGGCCGGGTTCG
>JAFZAF010000152.1 GCA_017548335.1 Bacteroidales bacterium
AGTACGTGAAAGGCAAGCCGTATACCATCGGCATCGTGGGCCGCACCAGCGACATGGACCTCAAGTCGCTCCTCGACTACGGAACCATCAAACAGGTCTCGACCGAGGAAATTTTCGGTTATTGATGAATAATTTTAAAATTGGTATTATCTTTGTCTACGATTTGCGACAACAATAACACTTAAACTTTTATACCATGGCTTACAAAATCACTGAAAACTGCGCTGCTTGCGGTACTTGCATTGATGAATGCCCGATGGGAGCCATCTCCGCCGGCGACATCTACAAGATTGACCCGAACGCTTGCGTCGACTGCGGAACCTGCGCCGGCGTCTGCCCGATGGGTGCCATTGAAGAGGCATAACCGACTTGCATCCTGAAATAAATGGGACGGCCGAAAGCCGTCCCATTTTTTTTATTACATTTGTGAAAAATTCGGAAATGCCATGTTGATAGCCTTGAAGCTGCTGGGGTCGATCGCCCTGCTGATGTACGGAATGAAAGTCATGAGCGAGGCGCTCCAGAAGATGGCGGGCCCGCAACTGCGTCACTTGCTCGGCGCCATGACGACCAACCGGGTTACCGGCGTAGCCACGGGCGCCTTGGTCACGGTTGCCGTCCAGTCGTCGGCAGCGACCACGGTCATGACGGTCTCTTTCGTCAACGCCGCCCTGCTTTCCCTCTCCCAGGCCATCTCCATCATCATGGGCGCCAACATCGGCACCACGCTGTCGGCGTGGATCATGTCGGCCGGCTTCTCGTTCGACGTGACCAACATCGTCTGGCCAGTCTTCCTGGTCGCCATCGTTCTGATCCAGTTGAAAAAGCACCGATACCTGGGTGATTTCCTGTTCGGCCTTTCATTCCTGCTCTTCGCCCTGGGCATGCTCCGGATCACAGGCGTCGAAATGGACCTGGCGCACAACACGGCCGTCGTGAATTTCTTCGATTCATTCGATTCCGGCAGTTACCTCACCATCCTCCTGTTCCTGCTGGTCGGCACGATCCTGACCTTTATCGCCCAGTCGTCCGCAGCCATCATGGCCATCACGATGGTCCTGTGCTCCACCGGCGTCATCGACATTTACCAGGGCATCGCGCTGGTGATGGGCGAAAACATCGGTACGACCCTTACGGCCAATATCGCTGCCATGTCGGCCAATACGCAGGCCCGCCGGGCCGCGGCCGCCCACCTGCTGTTCAATGTCTTCGGCGTGGTGTGGATCCTCTGCTGCTTCTTCCCCTTCGTGCGCATGATCTGCCACATCGTGGGGATGGATCCCGGAGCGGAATCACAGGAACCGGCGCAGCTCTCCTTTGCCCTGGCTACGTTCCATACGGCCTTCAACGTAACCAATACCCTGATCCTCATCTGGTTCATTCCCCAGATTGAAAAGATCGTCTGCCGCGTCATCAAGCCGAAGCAAAGTGAAGAAGAGGAAGAGTTCCGCCTGAAATACATCAAGGGCGGTCTGTTGAAGACCCCGGAAATCTCCGTGCTGCAGGCCCAGAAGGAAATCGCCGTCTTCGGCGAGCGGATGATGCGGATGTCCGAAATGGTACGGGATCTCTACCGGACCAAGGACGAAGCGGAATTCAACAAGATCTTCGAGCGCATCGAAAAATACGAAAAGATCAGCGACAATATGGAGAACGAGATCGGCAAGTATCTCGGGCAGGTAAGCGACGCACACCTCAGCGACGACACAAAGGAAAAGATCCGCGCCATGCTGCGCCAGATCGGCGAGCTCGAGAGCATCGGCGACAGCGGATACAACATGGCCCGCATCCTGCGCCGCAAATTCGAAGGAAAGATCGAATTCACCGTGAAACAGGAAACGGGCGTACGGCAATTGCTGACCCTCGTGCAGGAAGCCGGAACGAGAATGCTGGAAATGCTCAACGGCCGGCGCGAGGATTTCGACTTCACCCCGTCAGAAGCCATTGAGGCCAGCATCGACGCCTGCCGCGCCACCTTGAAGGAGCAGAACCTCCGCGACATCGATGCGCACGAGTACAGCTACGACAGCGGCAGCCTCTACATGGATCTGGTCAATGAAGCAGAAAAGGCGGGCGACTACATCATCAATGTCGTAGAGGCCCGCCTCGGTACTTCACACCGTCTGTCGGAGTAGATCGTTACTTTTTAAACAAAGACACAATCCACAGCAGGATGCAGGCGCCGATGACTGCGGTCAGCAGGCAGCCCCACCAGGTGGCGCCCCAGCTGACACCCAGCCAATTCAGCAGGTTGCCGCCGATAAAGCCACCCACGATGCCGATAATCAGGTTCAAGAGAAAGCCGTTGCCGGAGCCTTTCACGATCTTGCCGGCGAGAAAGCCCGCCAAAGCACCCATGAGGATACTGATAATGATGTTCATACTGTTTAGGTTTTTGTGATTAAAGGGTTTTCAGGGTTCTGAGCAGGATGGGCTCCATGACGTCGTAACCTTCCGCAGTGGGATGGACACCGTCTTTCGAGTAGGCTGCATCCATGGCCCTGCCCAGCGTCACCATGGCGGCATAGTAATTCACATAGGGGATGTCATTTTCCAGCGCCCAGGCCAGGAGACGGGCGTTGAGGGATGCGATCTTGTCGGGGGCGTCGGTCACGGACGGGCGCCAGCGGAACGCGGCCGCGGGAAGGACCGACGTCATGACCGGCTGGATGCCGTTGCGCCGGGCCATTTCCACCATGGCGATGATGTTGCTGAAAGTCACGTCTTCGTCGTAGGCGCCTTTGTTCTCCGCGATGTCGTTGGTGCCGGCATTGATGACGGCGATGGCGGGATGCTGGTCGATGACGTCTTTCTGGAAACGATCCAGCATCTGCCCGCTCACCTGGCCGCTGATGCCGCAGCCGAGCAAGTTGTTGGCCGAAAAGAAATCAGGGTGAAGCTTGAGCCAAAGTTCCGTGATCGAGTCGCCCATCAGGGCGGCGCGGGGCTGGGCCGCACCCGGAAGGGCCACCAGCATCAGCAACAGGATGCCCACGAGCCCGTGTTTCAAGAGAGGAATCCGTTTCATATCTCAAATATACTGATTTTTCTGTATATTTGACTGTCTGAACACAAGAAAATGAAACGCATCCTTCCATTATTTGCCGCGCTTCTGCTTTGCACCGGCGCCGCCGCCCAAAGTTATACGCCTTCTCCGGAAAACCTGAAGCAACGGGCTGAATTCCAGCAGCACCGCCTCGGCATCTTCCTCCATTGGGGCATCTACGCCACCTATGCGCAAGGAGAATGGTATCTGCAGAATGCCGGAATCAATAAAGACGACTATGCCGTCGCTGCGGAGAGTTTCTGCCCCGCCAAGTTCGATGCCGCTGCCTGGGTCAAGGCATTCCAGGATGCCGGAGCCGGCTACATCACCTTCACTTCCCGTCACCACGACGGCTTCTCGATGTTCGATACCGCCACGTCCGACTACGACATCGTGGACGGCACACCTTTCGGCCGCGATGTCGTGGGGGAACTCGCCGCTGCCTGCGCCGATGCAGGCCTCCGCTTCCACCTGTACTATTCCGTGCTCGACTGGATCCGGGAAGATTATCCGCAAGGCCGAACCGGCCTGAAGACAGGCCGCAAGGGCGACCGGCAGGACTACGACCACTATCTGGCTTTCATGGAAACCCAGGTCGCGGAACTGATCCGACAGTATCCCAACCTGGCCGCCCTGTGGTTCGACGGAGTCTGGGACCACGACCAGGACCCGGACTTTGACTGGCGGATGCCCGAATTCTATGCCTACATCCACGCGCTGAAACCGGAATTGCTGATCGGCAATAACCACCATCTCACGCCGTTCGATGGCGAGGATTTCCAGATGTTCGAGCGCGACCTGCCTGGAGAGAACAAAGCCGGCCTGTCGGGACAGGACATCAGCGCCCTGCCGCTGGAAATGTGCCAGACCATGAGCCATTCCTGGGGCTACCGTATCACCGATACGGACTACAAGAGCGTCAAGGAACTGGTACACCTGCTAGTCCGCTCCGCCGCCAAGAATTCCAATCTGCTGATCAACATCGGTCCGCAGCCGAACGGCGAACTGCCGAAGCCGGCGCTGGAACGCCTAGCGGGCATCGGCGCCTGGATGCGCGGCCACAGCGTCTCAGTGGACGGGACCACTTCGACGACCATTCCGGAGCAGCCCTGGGGTGTAACCACGCGCAACGACGGTGCGCTGTTCCTGCATCTCCTCTCACCCGAAGCGCTGCCGTACCGTGACGGCCTGTACAAGCTCGTCGTCCCGCTGGCGCAGGATATGAAACCGGCCCGCAAGGAGGCGGTTTCCCTGCTGTCCGGTGAAAAACTGAACTATGAAGTCTCGAAAGACGGCTTCCTGACCGTCACACTCCCCCAGTCGATGCTGGAGGACATCGACACGGTCATCTGCGTCCGCATCTAGAACTCCAGCAACGTCACCTGCGGACTGCGCACGCCGGGCATCAATTCGCCGCAGATATTGGCGAACGTCCGGCCGTCGCCGACCAGCACGGCGCCGGCCCGTGCCGTTTCGGGCGTCGTGGCCGCCACCGTCCATCGGTCGGCCTTCGTGTCATAGACCAGAATATTGCGGCCGAAGCGGTACCACGACGGATCGTGTTCGAAATAGCCCTCGGGCAACTGGATCAGGGCGTTGTAGAAAATATCCTTGTCCACGCCGCCCGTAGCCACCACCTTGTCGCCGCCCAGAACGGCGGCAGCGCCGCCGCCGAGCGATATTTCCACGCCGTCGGCGTCTTTCGGGCCGGCGACCGGCGTCCATCGGCCCGTGGCCGTCTCATATTTCAGGCCGTCGACCGACAAGGTCACCGGATCGTCGTCCGTAGCCCCGGCAAAGCCGCCCCAAAGATAGAACGTGTATTCGCCGTCCTTCTCGAAGAGCGCCGACACCGGCTGGGTACGGCGCGGTCCCGGGAAGTCCGGCAATGACTGCCACCCTTTGTCCAAATCGTCGAGATCGAGGAACAGGGCTTTGCGCGAGGCCTTTCCAGCGTATGCGCCGCCAGCGATAAAGATGCGCCGGCCGGCAAAGGCACCCGTGAAATTGTCGATACCGGCAGGCAGCTGCGGCAGCGGATCCAATACCGCTTCACCGCCTTGCATCCGGATCCGGAACACGCAATCGATTTGACCTTCGGCATTATTGCCGCCGATGCAGACGATACCTTCCGGCGTTGTGACGCTCACGCCATAGGCCGCCGGGAGTGGCAGGTCGCCGATGCGGCGCCAGACCAGCGTGTCATCGCCCCGACGGGCCGCATAGATGCCGTCGTAATACTTCTTCGCACCACCGAGACGGGGTGGAAGGCCCGGAAAATTGCAGCCGCCGGCCATCACAAGCTCTCCGTCGAGGATACCGGCATAGCAGGCCGACACGCCTTTGGCAATGCCTTCTTCATCGCAGGGAAAGCCCTGCAAGGGAGTGATGCGCACCGCGTCGGTGCCGCAGGCAGCCGCGGCCAGTCCGCAGGCAGCCAGAAAGATATTTCTCATGATTCGCAAGATTTGTTTCATTTCAGTCAATGATGGCACAGGTAAACATCCACTTGACCAGCCTTAC
>JAFZAF010000153.1 GCA_017548335.1 Bacteroidales bacterium
GCATAGCCCGCCGAGATGACTTTCTCGTAGTCGCCGCAACGCAGGATTGTGGCGAAGCCGCCCGGTCCGGGATTGCCGCTGCAGGCGCCGTCGGTGTAGATCTGGATGGGCGCGCGCTTCACTATTCGGGCAGGATGGTCTTTTCGTAGCGGGGACCTTCGAAACGCCTTACTTCCAGCGGATTGGCGTGCATGGCGTCGTAGCGGCGCCGGTTGTTGCTCAGGTCGATGGCGGCATAGATGGCCCGTGTCATCGGTCCGGAGTAGGCTTTGTTCTTGCCGGCGATGTCGTAGCCGGTGCCATGGTCGGGGGAGGTCCGGACGATGGGAAGGCCGGCCGTGAAGTTGACGCCGCTGTCGAAGGCCAGCGCCTTGAAGGGGATGAGGCCCTGGTCATGGTACATGGCCAGCACAGCGTCGAACTGCCCCTGCATGTGGATACTGAAGAAGCCGTCAGGGGAGTAGGGACCGAAGGCCAGGATTTTCTCCTTGGCCGCCTGCTGGATAGCGGGAATGATGGTGTCGATTTCCTCGGTGCCGAGTGAACCGCCGTCGCCGGCGTGGGGGTTGAGACCCATCACGGCGATCTTGGGCTTGATCACGCCGAAATCCCGTTTGAGGGATTCGTTCATCAGGCGGAGTTTGCTCAGGATGGTTTCGACGGTGATGGCGGCGCTGACCTTGGCGAGCGGCAGGTGGTTGGTCACCACGCCCACGCGCAGGTTTTCGGAGCAGAGGAACATCAGGCCGTCCTGGCAGCCGAATTCGTTGATGAGGTATTCGGTGTGGCCCGGAAAACCGAAGCCGAGTTCGGCTACGGTGTGTTTGTTGAACGGGGCGGTGACGATGGCGTCGATGGCGCCGCGCTTGGCGTCGGCGACGGCGGCCCGCAGGGCCATGACAGCGGCTTTCGCGCCGTCGGCCGTGGGCTGCCCGATTTCCATCGCCATGCTTTCCGGCACGGCGTTGATGATGTTGACGCGCTTCGAACGGGCGTCTTCGGCCGCGTTGATCACGTTGGTCGCGATCTGGTCGATCTCCGGCAGGAACTTCCGGTAAATCCCGAAGAAACGGGACGAGCCGTAGAGCACGATGACGCAGTTCTCCAGGATTCGCGCATCGGCCAGCGACTTGATTATCACTTCGTATCCGATTCCATTGGTGTCACCTTGCGTAATACCGACAACAATCTTATCTTTCATGGCGTGTTTCGAGTTTTCTTAAAAACCTCGCAATATACGAAAAAATTCATATATTTGTGTATGCCGCACATCCTCGAGAGTGATATCAAGTTTTTGCCGGGCGTCGGGCCGAAGCGCGCGGAACTCTTAAATAAAGAGTTGGGGATCAGTACGTTCCGGGATTTGCTCTATACTTTCCCGTTCCGCTATATCGACCGTTCCCGCTTCTACAGTGTGCGGGAGATCGACTCGTCGTCGACCTATATCCAGCTCCGCGGCCGCATCTCCCGCATCGATAAGGTGGGGCAGGGGCGCGCCGTCCGGCTGGTGGCTCGCTTCACCGACGGGACCGGCTCTGTCGACCTGGTCTTCTTCAAGGGCCTCAAGTGGATGGAAGACAAACTGCAGGTCGGCCCGGAATACATCGTCTTCGGCAAGCCCTCCGTGTTCGGACACAGCTGGAACCTGGTCCATCCCGAAGTCGATTTGGCCACGGAGGAGAAGCTCTCTCAGGTGGGCGTGATGATGGGCGTCTATTCCAGTACGGAAAAGTTGCACAGCGCCGGCATCACGAACAAGTTCTTCGAGAAGATCATCGCCACGCTCCTCGACCGGGTCCTCGGCACGTTGGAGGAGACCCTGCCTGCCTATATCCGGGAACAGAAGCGGCTTGCTCCGTTGACCTACGCGTTGCAGCACATCCATTTCCCCGCTTCGGTTCAGGACCTTGCCCGGGCGCAGCGCCGGCTGAAATTTGAGGAACTGTTCTATCTCCAGCTGTCGCTGCTGCGGCAGAAAAGCATCCGTATGCGGGCCGACAGCGGCGTGGTGTTCCGCCGCATCGGGCACTATTTCAACAAGACCTACGAAAGCCTGCCTTTCCCGCTGACTGGAGCGCAGAAGCGTGTCTTGAAGGAGATTCGTACCGACGTGGCCAGCGGCAAGCAGATGAACCGCCTGCTGCAGGGCGACGTGGGTAGCGGAAAGACACTGGTCGCGGTCCTCGCTGCGATGATGGCGCTCGACAACGGCTACCAGGCCTGCGTGATGGCGCCGACCGAAGTGCTGGCCAACCAGCATTACCACAGCATCCAGAAGTTCCTGGCCCCGTCCGGGGCCACCATCGCCCTGCTCACGGGCAATACCAAGCAGAAAGAGCGCGATGAAATCCATCGCGGCCTGCTCGACGGCTCGCTCCAGATTATCGTGGGCACGCACGCGCTTATCGAAGACACGGTGCAGTTCAAGCATCTGGCGCTGGCCGTCATCGACGAGCAGCACCGTTTCGGCGTGGAGCAGCGTTCGAAGCTTTGGTCGAAAGCGGCCGTCGCGCCGCACGTGCTGGTCATGACGGCCACGCCGATTCCCCGCACGCTGGCCATGACGCTCTACGGTGACCTCGACGTGTCGGTGCTCGACGAACTGCCCCCCGGCCGCAAACCGATCGAAACGGTCCATTGGACCGAGAACCGCCGCGGCGACCTCTACAATTTCATGCGGCAGCAGATTGCCCTCGGCCGCCAGATCTTCGTGGTCTATCCCCTCATCAAAGAATCGGAGAAAATGGACTACAAGAACCTGGAAGAAGGCTATCTTCACATCACGGAAGCCTTCCCGGCCCCGAAATACGTGACGGCCGTTGTCCACGGCCAGCAGAAGGCCGAGAACAAGGCTTTCGACATGGACCTTTTCGCCAAAGGCAAGGCGCACATCCTGGTGGCTACCTCGGTCATCGAGGTAGGGGTGGACGTACCCAATGCTTCGGTGATGGTCATCGAGAGCGCCGAGCGCTTCGGCCTGTCGCAGCTGCACCAGCTGCGCGGCCGCGTCGGCCGCGGCGCCGAAAAGTCGTACTGCATCCTCATGACGGGCTACAAGCTCAGCACGGAGTCGCGCCAGCGCATCGACCTGATGTGCGCCACCAGCGACGGCTTCGAACTGGCCGAAGCCGACCTGAAGATGCGCGGCCCCGGCGACTTCGAAGGCACCCGCCAGAGCGGCCTGGCCTTCGACCTCCACATCGCCGACCTGGCCAAAGACTCTCCGGCCCTGGTGGAAGCCCGTGAACTGGGCGAGAAGATCCTCGCCGTGGATCCTCTCCTTGAAAAAATCGAAAACCGCATTCTCGTCGAGCAGCTCCGCACGCTCCGGCTCGACACATCCTTTAAAGACTATTCAAATATTTCCTGATCCATGAAACGTCTCTTGTCCTTCTTTCTGCTGACCGTCCTTACCTGCACCATACTGGATTCCTGCGATCATCTGCAGGGTACCTCCTACATCGGCGAATATGCCGGAAGTATCAAGAGCAGTGTACCGGACAATCCCGCCGGTTATTCCGCCTTCTACGTCGACCTGGTTCTCTACGATGACAACAGTTGTATCCTGCTTACAGCCGTCGTCCGGAAAGAAGACAACACCCTGGATGAGGTCCGTCGGCAGAGCTGCCGCTATGACAATGTCACTTCCTCCGGTTTCGACGTAATCAATGAGTCCGGTGCCGTGGTCGCAACCGCTATCTATAACGGCCCGTTCAACTTTCCCGACGGGGAAATCCTCCTGACCTGGAACAAATCCCTTTGTACGGAATGGACCCAGTATGCCGACGCCTGCGGCTGGGAACAACCCTGCCAGATGAAATTCTACAACAACAACGGCAGCGACATCAAGGGGTGGTGATGGAGGGATCGTTTGATCCCCCGGTCGCTTCATCCCATTTACTTGGCGCGAGCGGCCGGACTACCCAGATGCTTTATAAAGTGCATGCTTTCATGCAGGATCCGGACGATCCTGATTTCGCGGGTTGTCGACTTGAAGAAAATATAGTGATGGCCGCAATGGGTGTAGAA
>JAFZAF010000154.1 GCA_017548335.1 Bacteroidales bacterium
AAGAGCAGTAATGTCATTCCCGCCACAATATAGTTCTTTGAGAGGGAAATAATACCCGTCAGGGAACACCAGGGTAGTTAGCCTATTCTGACTGCAATCCAACTTCGTCAGAGTCCATCCATACCAATATAAAGTGAGGCTTGTGAGTTGATTGTTGGAACAATCCAAAACTGTCAAATTATGATTCTCGCTCAAATCCATACTGATCAACTGATTGCCGTGACAATCAAGACTTTCGAGCAGGCTGTTCTGCTTAACATCAATCGTTTCCAATTGGCCCGCATAAGTACCCGCCGCACTTTTCGTGGCAATCAGGCTGCCCGTACACGAAAGCGTCTTCAGGTTCGTGAAGTATTCGATACCCTCCAAAGACTTTATGTTGTCGGTGCAGACCGCTATATCGGTCACCAGTTGCGCCTCCGCCCTGGTAATCTCGCCATCTTCGTTAGCATCAAAATGCGCAACACAGTAGGCTTTGAAGTTCGCATCGGCGAACTGGATTCTTGCATTCTCATAGGTGGGCACCACTTTCAAAGCATTCATCCAATCCAGCGTATTGCGGGTCACGGTAAAACTCCTTGTAGTCGACTTTTCGAAGACACGGCCCTCATTGTCAGTCACCGTAATCGTGAAACCGTTCGAGAATGTAACCGGCGGAATCACAAACCAAAAATCTGTGTAATCGTTTGCATTATTACCGATCTTCACCGCAGGATCACACACGATCGAAACCTTATCTGTCCCCTTGTCATTCACTGTCACAGCCGGGGTCCCGCCAAACGGAATGCCGATCGATGCACTTCCCGCTATCTTCTCTCCATTGTTTCCTTTTATTGTAATCCGGCTCACAAAAACGTCATCACCGTACAATCTCAGGCTCAAATAACCGCCCACGTTCTTGAATGCGAGGAAAGAACCGTCCGTAATGGCAACCATCGTGTTCGCGCCAATGCCAAAGGATTTCTCCTTGTAAGCCTGTTCGGCCGGCAGCTCCATTAAGAAAGAACCGCTGTTGCTGATCTTATTGTTTGTGCTATAAGGATATGCGGCATACACATAATCCAAAGGATTACCTGTAAAGAATCCGCCGGACTCTACCTCCTCAAAGCCACCCGCCGTATCACCATCGTCCCCGGTGAAAACATACTGAGAATTGAGGGTTGTCTTATTAAAGATCGAAATCCGATCGTCCGCATTCCAGAGGACCTTCATGTTCTCGTCCGCATAGACTTTCGTCTCGGGAGAAGCGGGAACTTCCGTAGAGGTCTGGAAAACGGTTGCTTGTCTTGCCGAGCGGGAGCCCTTGATCATTTGATCAAGTTCATCGGTGCAAGCGGACAAAAGCAACAATGCACTTGCCAGCAGGAGAATTCTTTTCATGAGTATGAGTCGTTAAGTTGTTGATCGTTACGAATTTTGTAAAGTTAATAAAAGATTCCGTTCATAAGTGCAGGTGGGGGTAGAATTTTTAACAAAATTTTGCTATTCTGTCCTGCCGGCACGAGAGGGAGCGGCGAGGATTGCGGCGTCATGTGCTGAGCGACGCAGACGGGATGGATGAATCGTTTGCGTCGCCGCGAATGAATGAGATGAAGGGAGCTATAACGATCGATGCGAAAGAAGCGGTTCGCGAGTAGAAGCAACAAAATCGGCCCCACTAAGTCTGTGAGGCCGATCTTGCTGCTACTTGGCGAAAATGTTGACTTACCAATCGTGTCCGCCGCCTTCCTCGATAGGCTCAAGGACGGATTCACAAAGGATTCCCTGAAACTGGGAAGAAATCATTTTGGCACGGGGCTCTTCGTACTCCCGCTTGTTATTGTCGGTCAAAGCCATGGTGATGATGATATTTGAATACTAAACAATTTGTCTGCGCATATTTTATCGAGCAAAGATAGGCTTTTCCTGAAAGAATCACAAATATTTTGCATCTATTTCCGCGATGTGAAAGAAAGAACTACAGTAGCACCGCCAGATAAACCAGCACGCAGAAGACGATCGACGCGATGCCGTTGGCCGTAAAGAAGGCGGCGTTTAAGCGGGAGAGGTTGCGCGGGGAGATGATGACGTGCTGATAGACGAGCATGGCGAGGAAGAAGACGCCGGCGGCGATGCCCCAGAAGTCGGTGAGGCTGACGGCGGGGTTGGCCCGGCCGGCCATGATCAGGAACAGCGGTACCAGCACGAATTCCAGTAAATGCACCGCCCATGAGATAAGCATCGCCCCTAAGCGGCCGAAGCGCTGCGGGATGGAATGCAGGTCCTGGACCCGGTCGATTTCTTCATCGGCCAGCGAATAAAGGATGTCGAAGCCGCTCGACCAGAAGAAGACCATCAGGGACAACAGGGCGATCGGCCAGGTCAGATAGCCGGTCACGGCAATGAAGGCGCCCGCCGGCGCAATGCAAAGTGCCGCTCCGACGCCAAAATGGCAGAGCCAGGTATAGCGTTTCAAATAGCTGTATCCCAGCAAGATAATCAATGCAACGAACGACAACCCGCCGCAAAGCGGATTGATGGTCCAGGCCACGGCCACGAAGAGTGCGGCATTGACCAGCGTAAAGATCAGCGCCTGTCGGGGGGAGATGCGGCCGGCGGGGATATCGCGGCCCTCCGTACGCGGGTTGCGCGCATCGATCTCGCGGTCAGCGTAGCGGTTGAAGCCCATCGCGGCATTGCGGGCGAACACCATACAGCCGAGAATCTGGACAAGCAGGAGCCAGGTGAAATGCACACCCGGCTCCTGTAGTGCCAGCAAAAAGGCGACCAGCGCAAACGGCAAGGCGAAGACCGTATGAGCGAACTTCACCAGCGACGCGTAATTCTTTATCCCCGATAACGACATTGGCTTTGCTTCCTGTGTGTAAGCGGAGAAGGAATATGCTTCGAAGACCTTAACCACCCTCGGTTAGTAGAGGGAGGGGCCCACGCAGTGGGAGGGGGAGCGAAGCGACGGTCTGAGAAGCATATTCCTTCTCCGCTTACACACGATTCATCTAACGCAACTGCGCGCCGTGCTTGCTCTCGAAGGCCTTGAGCAGTTTGTTCATCGTCGCCTCGACGAACTCGTCGGTAAGGGTCTTCTCCTCGTCCTGCAAGACGAAGCTGATGGCATACTGCTTCTTGTCGCAGAGAATCTTCGGACCGCGGTACACGTCGAAGAGGTTCACCTGCCGCAGGACGCCGCGCGCAGTCTGGAAGGCGGTCTTGCGCAGTTCCGCAAACGTCACCGACTCATCCACGAGCAGGGCCAGGTCACGGCGCACTTCCGGGAAGCGTGGCAGTTCCTTGTACTTGATCTTGTCGCGCTTCACCAGGTCGAAGAGGACCGGCCAGCAAACCTCCGCCACGAAAACAGGCTGCTTGATGTCGAACAGCTTGAGCAGCGGCTTGGCCACCGTGCCGGCCATAGCCAGCGTCTTGTTGCCCAACTTGTAGACGAGACCTTCGGCAAAAAGATCGGAAGGGGCCGCCTCGGTTTCCATGTCGTATAGATTGGCCTTGAAGCGCTTCAGCAGCAACTCCAGAACGCCCTTGAGCAGGAAGTAGTTGCCCGTGCCGAGCTCACTCCGCCACGACTTGGCGCCGGGGCCAGAAACGACGATGCTGAGCCGCAGTTCCTCGCGGTAGCTCTTGAGATCCGCTTTCGGATTTTCCGCATCCGCCTTCGGCCGGAAACTGTAGCAGTTGCCGATCTCAAACAGACGAAGGTTGTTGGTCTGGTGGTTGATATTCCGTGCAACAACCTCCAGCGCGTTGAAGATAAGCGTCTGCCGCATCACATTCAGGTCGTTGCTGAGCGGGTTGACGATATGGACCAACTGCTCGGCCGGGTAGGTCTTGCACTTGTCGTAGTACTCCCCTTTCGTCAGGGAATTGTTCATGATTTCCACGAACCCGCGGTCGGCGAGCAGGTCGGAGACGGTCTTGCGGACCTTTTCGGGATCGGGATGCTCCGAGGGATTGATGGAAGCCCTCATGCTCACCGGCAACTCGATGTTGTTATAGCCGTAGATGCGGAGTACTTCCTCCACCACGTCGCATTCGCGGGTTACATCGACACGGTAAGCGGGAACAGAGACCGAGCATCCCGCTGAATGAGCCGATTCGATCGTGAAGTCCAGCGACTTGAGAATGGAGAGATAGGTTTCCGGAGCGAGTTCCTTCCCGATCAGCCGGTTCATCCGCTCATAACTCAGATCCACCTTCGCGCAGGTAAAGGGCGTGGGATAGAATTCCTGCGGCGATCCGACAACCTGTCCACCGGCAATCTCCTGGATCAGCAGGGCAGCGCGCATGCCGGCCACCATGGTGACCATGGGGTTGATGCCCCGCTCGTAGCGGAACGAGGCGTCGGTCTTCAGGCCGAGGCGTTTCGAGGTCTTGCGGATGGAAACCGGATTGAAATAAGCCGCTTCCAGGAATACGTCGGTCGTCGATTCCGTGACGCCGGAATCGAGACCGCCGAAGACGCCGGCGATGCACATCGGACGCTCCACGTCACAGATGACCAAGTCATCGGCACACAACGTCCGTTCCACGCCGTCGAGCGTCGTGAACTTGCAATCGGGGGTGCTGCGCCGTACGACCACCTTGCGGCCGCGGATCTTCGCCACATCGAAAGCGTGCAGCGGATGTCCCATTTCATTGAGCACGAAATTGGTGACGTCCACGACGCAGTTGATCGGACGCTGACCGATGGCCATCAGCCGTTCTTTCAGCCAGTCGGGCGAAGGACCCACCTTGACGTCCTTGATGGTGATGCCGATATAGCGGGGTGCCAGGTCCGGAGCCTCAACCGAGATGGAGACCGGAATGCCAGGGCCCGGTTTAAAATCGCTTACCACGGGAAGGGTGTATTCCACGGGAATGTCGTGCTGCACACAATAGGCATAGAGGTCCCGCACCACGCCGATGTGGCTGGCGCCGTCGATACGGTTGGGGGTCAGGCCGATCTCGAAGAGCGTGTCTTCCTTCAGTTTCAACTGCTCCCGTGCGGGCGTGCCGACCACGGCAGCCGGATCCAGCACCATGATGCCGGAATGATCGTTGCCGATGCCGAGTTCGTCCTCGGCGCAGATCATACCGTTGCTCTCCACGCCGCGGATCTTGGAGCGCTTGATCTTGAACTTGGAACCGTCTTCGGTAGGTAGTTCAGTCCCCACAGTGGCCAGCAGGACTTTCTGTCCCTGGGCCACGTTGGGGGCGCCGCAGACGACCTGCAAGAGTTCCGGGGCGCCGGTATTGAGTTTCGTGATGTGGAGATGGTCGGAGTCGGGATGCGGAACGCATTCGACGACTTCGGCGACAATAACGCCGGCCAATCCGCCGGGAATCTGCTCAACGGTCTCCATGTGCTCCACTTCCAGTCCTGTGGAGGTCAAAATCGCGGATACCTGTTCTGCCGTCAGATCAAACTTCAGATAATCTTTCAGCCAATTGAATGAGATATTCATAACTATTCAAACAACGATTCTACAAATTCTTTTTTGTCGAAGACTTTCAGGTCGTCGATCTTTTCACCGACGCCGATGAACTTGATGGGGATCTTGAACTGGTCGCTGATGCCGATCACCACACCACCTTTGGCCGTGCCGTCGAGCTTCGTGACCGCCAGGGCCGTCACATCGGTCGCGCGGGTGAATTCCTTCGCCTGAAGGAAACCGTTCTGGCCGGTGGAGCCGTCGATGACCAGCAGCACTTCGTGGGGCGCGTCGGGCACCACTTTCTTCATCACGTTCTTGATCTTCGTCAACTCATTCATCAGGTTGACTTTGTTGTGGAGACGACCCGCCGTATCGACGATCACCACGTCAGCGCCTTTAGCGACAGCACTCTTTACGCTGTCGAAAGCGACAGAAGCGGGATCGGATCCCATCTCCTGCTTGACAATGTCTACGCCGGCACGTTCGGCCCAGATGACGAGCTGGTCCACAGCAGCGGCACGGAACGTGTCGGCTGCGCCCAGCACCACTTTTTTGCCCTGCGCTTTGAGCTGGGCGGCCAGTTTGCCGATGGTTGTCGTCTTGCCTACGCCGTTCACTCCCACCACCATCATGACATAGGGCTTTTTCGAGAAGTCGAACGGCTCGGTGCTCTTGCCGTCCGCGGCCGCGTCGAGCAGTTTGCCGATCTCTTCGCAGAGATAGCGGTTCACTTCCTCGGTATTGAGGTATTTGTCGCGGGCGACCCGCTCTTCCAGCCGTTCGATGATATTCTGGGTGGTCTCCACCCCGACATCCGAGGCAATCAGCACCTCTTCGAGGGAATCGAGCACCTCATCATCCACCACACTCTTGCCGGCAATCGCGTACGAGAGTTTCTCGAACAGCGAGCGCTTCGTCTTCTCCAGGCCGCTGTCCAACGGACGTTCCTCCGCTTTCTCTTTTTTCTTCCAATTGAAAAGTCCCATATCGATTACAAGGGTTTATATAGTTCTCTGATACATCCGTCCGCCAAAGCCTCCAGCGAGGAAATGCCCATCTCCGCCGGCAGGCCGGCCTGTTGCCATGCCACAGGGAGTTCCGTGCAGGCTTGCACCACCGGAATCCGGGCCTCCTTCCACAGCGTTTCCACGATGGCCCGATAACGTATGCCCGCTTCCTGCTGGCGCCCAGCCTTCACCAGATCCGTCACGGCGTGGATCCGTTCCCGCATCGCCTCGTCAGGGATCAGGAAACGGTAGCCGCTTGCAGAAGCATGCTGCTGATAGATGCCCGTATTCATCGTCCCGAGCGTAGCCGTGAGCCAGGCCCCTTCGGGGCTGCGTTCCCTACAGGAACGGATCGTTTCCTCGACGATGTGAATCACCGGAACAGAGATCAATCCCTGCTCCAGGAACTTGTCGATGAAATGATGGGCCGTGTTGCAGGTCACAGCCAGCCGGTCGGCGCCCCAGCGAATGAGGGTCTGGAGACCGTCGAGCAGATAAGGTTCCGGATCGGGGCCTTTGCCCAGCAAGTAAGTAGTGCGGTCTGGCGTCACCGTATGCGAATAGACGATCATCCGGGGATGATCCTGGTCGCATTCGGCAGGGGCCTTCACCGCCAGCAGCCGCTGGAATTCCGCCGTCGCAGCCGGGCCCATGCCGCCCAGCACGCCTAAAGTAAGTCCGTTATGTTTCATGAACCGTTTCAGTCTGTTTGTTGAACTGCGCCATCGCCACTCCGGCCATGGCCACGACAATGCCCGCCATTTGCAGGGGATGCAGGGTATCCTGCCCCATCACCAGCGCTGCCACGGCCGAGACAATCGCTACCAGCGGCAGGAAAACCGTGGTCCGCGTCATGCCGATCCGATCTACGCAGGCGGCGTAGATCACGAAAGCCACGCCCGAACAAAGGATGGCCAACAGGACGATCGGCCTGAGCACCGGCCAGGAGAGATAGGCGGGCGTCCACGTACGGGCGTCGAACACCAGGAAGGGAATCAAAAAGAAGCCGATGGCCAGAATGAACTGCCAGGTGACGATGGAAAAGGCATTGTAGCCCTTGTTCGTCAGTTTCTTGCAGATGGCCGTATAGCCCGTCGAGCCGATGACGGCCAGGAACAGGATGGCAATGCCGTAAACGTATTTGATGTGGAGGTTTCCGCCGATCAGGATGAAGCAGATCACGCCCGCTACGGCCAGGAAGATGCCCACGCGGTTGAACAGCGATAGCTTTTCCTTGAAGAAAACCTGCCCGACAATCAGCATGAAGACCGGAATCGTGGCGATGATGACGGAGCAAAGTGTCGGCGAATCCGTCATCTTCAGGCCGAACGTCTCGCCCAGGAAGTACAGGAAAGGTTCGAACGCCGTCATGGCGGCGAACCATTTCAGATCGCCCTTGCGGATGCGTTGGAGTTTGCCCGCCAGCAGGCTGATCAGCGAAAGCCCCGCGGCCGCCAGAATCATCCGGGTGAAAATGAAGGTGAAGACGGGCACGTCCTGGTCCAGCACCTGGTCGCTCCAGAGGAAAGACATCCCCCAGAAAAAGACGGTTACCAAAATCGCCAGGTACCAGACCCAACCCGTGCCGCCTCTCTTACTCATTTGCGCGGACGGATTTTACGGAAACGCAACTTCAAAACACCCCAGAACGCCTCGCCGAAGATACTTGAACTCATCTTTGACGTGCCCTCTTTCCGATCCTCGAAGATGATGGGAACTTCGACGATCTTGTAGCCCAGCTTGAAGGCGTTGTATTTCATTTCAATCTGGAAGCCGTAGCCATGCATCTTGATCCGGTCGAAATCAATCGCTTCCAGCACTTTTCGCGCATAGCACTTGAAGCCGGCCGTCGTATCGTACACCTTCATGCGCAGGACCGTACGGACATACGCGGAGGCATAGTACGACATGATGACCCGGCCGATCGGCCAGTTGATGACGCTGATGCCGTTGCAGTAACGCGAACCGATGGCCAGGTCGGCGCCTCCTTCCGCACAAGCGGCATAGAGGCGCGGAACGTCAGAGGGTTTGTGGGAAAAGTCGGCATCCATCTCGAACACATAGTCATACCCATGTTCCAGCGACCAGCGGAATCCGGTCAGATAGGCCGTCCCCAGCCCCTGCTTCCCCGCCCTTTCAATCAGGAAAAGACGATCCGGAAATTCCGTCTGCAGCGACCTTACGATAGCAGCCGTACCGTCGGGCGAACCGTCGTCGATGATCAAAACATGATAGTCGCCCTCCAGGGAACGGAGCGTACGGATCATCTTTTCGATGTTCTCCTTCTCGTTGTACGTCGGGATAATGATGACCTTCTTGTCCATAATCCAATGTCTGCTAACTTAACCTGCAAATATAGCAAAATATCTCTAGAAATGAACTTCGACACATGTGCCCGCCGTTGCACAGAACACGCCATAGCCGTTCTGCACATTGGAATAGAGTGTCACGCCTTCAGAAAACAAGGCGAAATCGCTTTCCAACTGCGCATAGGACACGTCAAACCAGTAAAGGCTTTCGGTCACCGTCCGCATTTCCACGAAGAAACGCTGCCCCTCTTCCAAGTGGCGGATGCCGGGAATCTCGATCTTCATCGTGTGCTCCTTCCCCCGGATCAGTTCATCCGAGAAATAGTAGCTGACCACGTCGTTGTCTCCGAACAGCATGCCGTACAGGTCAAAGGCCCCCACGCCCATGTTCTTGAACACTACGTCATCGGAAGCATAGCGATAGGTCATCTGGAAAGGTTCCTCCTCCCCGTACCGGATCTCCATTCGCGGAATCAGGAAATAGTATTTCTCATAGGAGCCGTCGTCGCGGAACCGGAGCGTCAAATCCAGGGTCTCTCCCCCATCCTCTTCCCGAAACGCCAGGGAAGACACCTCGAAATGAGGCGGATACGGCACATCCGTCTCGGCCCGGACAGGATCGAATCCCGGAAACTCCGCCTCCAGCACGAGGTGGTCGCCGGGCTGCGGAACATAGTCACAGTTGTACAGGAGGCTTCCGTCCGGCTGATCGCTCGCGAGCCGCATCCGTATCGGCGCCGCAGCGCCGTTGATCGTGAGGCGCACCGAACCCTGAGACACATCCAGCGCCTTGATAAAACTCTCGAAGCCCCGGCTTTTCAGGAAGAAAACGGACGACGAAACGTAGGCCGACAGCGGTTCACCCGCCTGTGCCAGCGCTGAAACCGTGAGACGCGACGCGCTCTCTTCCCCGTTGAAGGATATCTCTTTCTCGCAGGACAGTACACAGACAGCCACCAACAACATCGCAAACAGTGTATAGATCTTTTTCATCTTCCTTTCCTCCTAAAAAAAGAACGTGTACGAAACCGACGGCATGATCGGGAAAATAGACAGCTGTTTGAGCGACTGTCCGTCGCGATAGACCAGGAACGGGTTGTTCCGGTTGTAGACATTATAGACACTCACATTGATCGTGCGATGGCGTCCGCTCCGGAAGAAGCGGTGGAAATTCATACCCAGGTCGAGCCGCTGGTAGGACGGCAGCCGGTAATTGTTGCGGCTTTCCAGATAATCCACGGGATACGGCTGCGTGAAGGAACCGGCGGTAAAATTGTAGCCCTGAGGAACGCAGATGGTCTGCAGTGCCAGCGATCCGCATAGGCCAGTCCCGTAGACGAAGGTGGCGGAAACATCGAACTTCTTGCTGAATTCATACGAGGCGACGATGCTCAGGTCGTGCCGCCGGTCGTACTTGGCCGGGAAAGGCCGACCGAAATTGATGACGTTGCCTTCCTGGTCGAACTGGCGCATGGTCCGCGACCAGGTGTATCCGATCCAACCCGTCAGCCGTCCTGTCTTTTTCTGGGCCAGGAACTCCACACCATAGGCCCAGCCCCTGCCCACCGCGACTTTTTCCTCCCATCCAGTGCTCGAGCCCAGAAAAGAGGCACCGTCGCGGTATTCCAACAGCTTGTCCATTCCTTTCCAGTAGCCCTCCACCGAAAGGTCCACGGGACCCATTTCATAGAACAGGCCCGCAGCTACCTGGCGGGCACGCATGGGCTCAATCCGGTCCGTAGAGGGAACCCACAGGTCGGTCGGCATCGAGATGTTGCTATTGCTCAGCAGATGGACGGACTGGCTCATCTCTGAATAGGATGCCTTCATCGAGAGATGCCCGGAGAAGAGGAGCCGCATGCCGAGGCGCGGCTCCAGCGAAGTGTATGTGCGTCCTTCCACCGCATAGAGCGAAGCGCGCAGGCCGGCATTGACCTTCAGCCAGCCGGCCAGCGTCCAGTTGTCCTCCGCATAGACCGCCGCTTCGGAGGTAAAGAGATTCTTGTCACCGAAAGTGGTGTCCTGCACCATCTTCATTCCGCCGGTCCGGTCTTCGTAGTGGATCGTGTTGACGGAGGGTTTGAAGGTGTGCCGGATGAAAGTGCCGCCGAAACGCACGTCGTGCCGGGGGGATGGATTGAATTCAAAATCGGCCGCGGCGGAGATGTCGTTGATCAGCGAATTGTAGCCCATCGCATAGGAACTGGTCGGATCCGATTCCTTTTCGTAATGTTGTACATCGAGGTCGAGCTTGTGCCGGTACTGCGTGTAGTTGACGGTGGTATTGACGAACAGCCGCGATCCGAACACATGGTTCCAGCGTACCGAGCCGACGATGTTGCCCCAGTACCAGCCGAGTTTCATGTGGTCCTTCGTGTCATTGTCATGCATCCGGACACGGGTGTAGACCTGGTCGTCCCCCATATAGTAGCTCACGTAGAGTTTGTCCTGATTGGAAAAGCGGTGCGTGAGCTTGGCATTGACGTCGTAGAAATAGTAGCCGCCCATCCCCCGCTCTCCGGCATCCTTGTAGGCCCAGGCGATGAGCGGCTGGGCCAGAATGTCATAGTACGTACGACGGGCGGAGATATTGAAGGTGGTCTTCTCTCTGACAATCGGACCTTCCAGGTTGAACTTGGCCGACAGCAGCCCGACCGAGGCGCTGCCGTGAAATTCCTGGTCGTTGCCGTCTTTCATCCGGATGTCGAGGATGCTGGACAAACGGCTTCCGAAGCGCGCCGGGAAACTGCCTTTGTAGAGCGTCACGTTCTTGATGGCGTCGGCGTTGAACACCGAGAAGAAGCCCATCATGTGGTTCACGTTGTAAATCGGCACGCCGTCGAGCAGCAGCAGGTTCTCATCGGGACCGCCGCCCCGGACATAGAGTCCAGCGGAGCCCTCCGTGCCCGACTGGACGCCCGGGAGCAGTTGGATGGCCTTGATCACATCCACTTCACCGGCCAGCGCCGGAACGCGCAGGATCTGGCGGACCGGCACCTCGATGGTACTCATCTGCGTACCGCGGACGCCGGTCTCGGAACGGGACGCCGTGACGGATGCACCGGCCAGCATCTCGGCCGAAGGCTGGAGCGCCACATGGATCACCGTGTCGCGTGTCAACCGGAAAGACATGTTCACCGGCTCATAGCCGACATAAGAGTATTCGAAGGAAACGTTGCCGGCCGGCAGGGTCAGCGTATAGTATCCATAATTGTTGGTCACCGTACCCTGGCCGGAAAGACGTTCCACCAGGGCGGCGCTGATCAGCGACTCGCCCGACGCGGCGTCGGTCATGTAACCGCTGACCGTCACTTTCTGTGCGGCGGCATTTCCCGCCGATAACACGAGAATCGCCGCGATTCCAGCGGCGACCCTCAGGAAAAATCTACCTTTCATCTTTTCAATCCCTTTAAAGAAAGACCGATCCGGCGCCGGTCCAGGTCGACGCTTACGACGCGCGCCTCCAGTTGCTGGTGCACTTTGAGCACCTTCGACGGATCGGAAACATACTTGTCTCCCATCTGGGAAACGTGAATCAAACCGTGTTCGTGGATGCCGATGTCTACAAACGCACCGAAAGCCGTGACATTGGTCACGACACAGGGAAGGATCATCCCGACCTGCACGTCCTCGATCGACTGGATCTCGTGCGAGAATTCAAACACATGGATCGATCCGCGGGGATCCCGTCCCCGCTTGGCCAGCTCCGTCATGATGTCGGAAAGGGTGGGCATGCCAGCATCGTCGGAGACATAGCGCTTCAGGTCCACCTTCTCGCGGACGGCGGGGTCGGAAATGAAGGTCTCAACCGGCACGCCGGCGTCAGCGGCCATCCGTTTTACCAATTCATAGCGTTCCGGATGCACCGCCGTGTTGTCGAGCGGATTGGCGGCATCGGGAATGCGCAGGAATCCCGCGCATTGCTCGAACACCTTGGCGCCAAGGCGCTTGACCTGGAGCAAATCGCTCCGCGAAGCGAACGGACCGTTCTCCGTACGATAATCCACGATGTTGCGGGCCAGGACCGGACCGATGCCCGAAACATAGCGCAGCAGCCAGCCGCTGGCGGTATTCAAGTTGATACCGACGCTGTTGACGCAGCTTTCCACCGTCTCATCGAGGCGTTCCTTCAGCAGCGCCTGGTCCACGTCGTGCTGATACTGCCCCACCCCGATGCTTTTGGGGTCGATCTTCACCAGTTCGGCCAACGGGTCCATGAGCCTGCGGCCGATCGAAACAGCCCCGCGCACCGTGACGTCATAGTTCGGAAATTCCTCCCGGGCCACCTCGGAAGCGGAGTACACGGAGGCGCCGTCTTCGCTTACCGAATAAACCCGAACCCCTTCGGGAAGAGCGACTTTCTGGATGAAAGCCTCTGTCTCCCGGCCGGCCGTGCCGTTTCCGATGGCGATCACTTCAATTTTGTAGGCCTCCACCAGCTGCGAAATCTTGCGCATTGCGGCCATTTTTTCGTTCACCGGCGGATGCGGATAGATGGTATCGTTGTGCAACAGGGCGCCCTGCGCGTCGAGGCACACCACCTTGCAACCCGTCCGGAAACCCGGGTCGATCGCGAGTGTACGCTTCTGTCCGACCGGCGGAGCAAGCAGCAGTTCCCGCAGATTCTCGCCGAACACGCGGATTGCTTCGATATCGGCCTTTTCCTTGGCCTGTGCAAGCACCTCGTTTTCAATGGAAGGATGCAGCAGCCGCTTGTACGCGTCTTCTATCGCTGCTTCCATCTGCTGCCGACAGCCTTGGGAAGGACGGCGTTTCCCCGCATAAACCTTGCGTTCAATCCGCTCCATCGCATGGTCCGGATTGACCTCCACCTTCACATTCACGAAACCTTGTGCCCGGGCGCGGAGCATTGCCAGCAACCGGTGCGAAGGAATGCGGTCGAGACGCTGCGAGAAGTCGAAGTAATTCTGATAATTCTGCGCCTCGTCTTCTTCCTCTTTGCCCCGGGCTACGTGCGAAGCAACTGTGCCCCAGCGCGTGTAGAGGTCGCGCAACTGAGCGCGGACCGGCTGGCTCTCCGACACCATTTCGGCGATGATGTCACGGGCACCGGCGAGCGCCTCCTCGCTTTCGCGCTCAGGATGGTCAAGTTCCATCGCCCAGAGTTTCAGCGCGAGCGGCTCATAACCCTTCTCCCGGGCCACGGACGCCCGCGTGCGGCGCTTTGGCCGGTACGGCAGATAGAGATCTTCCACGGTCTGGGCATCCACCTCCTTTTCAATAGCGGCGCGGAGTTCGTCCGTCAACTTGCCTTGCTCCCCGATGCTGGAGAGGATTGCCGCCTTGCGCTTTTCCAAATCGGTAAAGCGGATCCAATAGTGCCGGACGGCCGCCACCTGCAGTTCATCAAGCGCCCCGGTCCGCTCCTTGCGATAGCGGCTGATAAAAGGGACTGTCGCCCCTTCTTCGAACAGGTCGATGCAATGCTCCACCTGCCAGGCAGCCACTCCGAGCTGACCGGCGATATGGTCCGTGTACAGTTTAATCATGGGATACGGCTTTGAGCTGGTCCCTGTAAGAAGAGAAGATCTTGCTCTTCGAGACAAAGCCCAGGTATTTGTTTTCATCGTCGAGGACCGGCAGGTTCCAGGCCTGGGTCGATTCGAATTTGCTCATCACGCTGTCCATCTTCTCATCCAGATAAACAAAAGCGGGCGAGCTGCGCATGATGCTATAGATCTTCACGCTGTCATAACGAGAACGGTCGAACATCATCTGCCGAACGTCGTCGAGGGTCACCACGCCCTGGAAACGGCCTTCGGCGTCAAGCACCGGGAAAAGATTGCGCCGCGACTGGGAGATAAGCTGGACCAGGTCGCCGAGGGTCGCGTCGAAGCGGATCGGGGTAAAGTCGCGCTCCACCAGGTCTTCTGTCTTGAGCAGGGTCAGGACCGCCTGGTCGTTGTCGTGGGTAAGCAGTTCGCCCTGGGCCGCGATCCGCTTGGTATAGATGGAATAGTGTTCAAAGAAGCGGATGGTTCCGTAGCTGATGGCCGCCGTCACGATGAGCGGGATCAGCAGTTCGTAGCCGCCCGTAATCTCGGCGATGAGGAAAATGGCCGTCATCGGCGCCTGCATCACGCCGGCCATCAGGCCACCCATGCCAGCCAGGACGAAATTGGCTTCCGGGACAACGGCAAGGCCGCTCAGGTTGATGAGCCGGGCGATGACGAAACCCGCCAAGCCGCCGCTGACGAGCGTCGGGCCGAACGTGCCGCCGACGCCCCCGCCGGCGTTCGTGAAGGCCGTCGCAAATACCTTGAAAAGCAGGATGGCCACGAAATAGAGCAGGAACAGCCATTGGCTGGACTGCAGCCTGTCGCCGAAAACGAACACGGGGACCTCGCCGGGATTGTTGTTGAGCATCATCGTCAAGGCGTTGTAGCCTTCACCGTAGAGCGGCGGGAAAAGAAAGATCAGCACACCGAGCAGGGATGCGCACAGAAGCCATTTCCAGAACGGATTCTTGAGATGGCGCATCCGGTCTTCCACTTTCAGCGTAACGCGGATGAAATAGAGCGACATGAAGCCGCAGAAGATACCCAGCACCAGATAGAAGGGAATGTTCCCCATCCGGAAGGCCTCGATCGAGCCGGCGAACTGCACGTCCGTACCCATGAACAGATAGGTTACCACCGTCGCCGTCACGGAAGAGAGCAGAAGCGGCAGGATGGCGTTCATCGAGATATTGAAGAGCAGGATCTCCAGCGTGAAAAGGACGCCCGCCAGCGGGGCCTTGAAAATACCCGCGATGGCGGCCGCGGCGCCGCAGCCGAGCAGTGTCGTCATGTCCTTATAGGAGAGGCCCGCCCAGCGGGCCACGGTCGAACCGATGGCGGCGCCCGAGTACACGATCGGTGCCTCGGCTCCGACACTGCCACCGAAGCCGATGGTCACCGAACTGGCGGCAATCGAACTCCAGGTATTGTGCGACTTGATATTGGATTCGTTCTTCGATACGGCCTGCAGCACTTTGGTGACGCCGTGGCTGATATCATCCTTCAGCAGGTAGCGCACGAACAGCATCGAAAGCAACATGCCGATGCCGGGATACAGCAGCAGCAAAAGCCAGTCGGCCGGATTCTCGAACCAGGAGGTGAGCCCGGTCTGGATCCAGTGGATCAGGGTTTTGAGCAGGATTGCCGCGCAGCCGCACAACAACCCCACCAATACCGCAAGCAGCAGCAGTTTGGTTTTTTCTGACAGGATACCGGTTCGATCAGTCTTCACCTTCCTCCTGGGCAGCCTCGGCCGCGGCGATATCATCGTCCGACGCCGGGAAGCTTCCTCCTTCTCCATCTTCATCATCATCTCCATCCTCATTCTTGAAAACCTCTTCGGCATCCTCATAATCATCCACCTTCACCTTGATCTTGACCAGGTAAAGCGCGTCCGGGATCTCCAGGGTAACGGCATAGAACGAAGTGCCGTCCGGCTTGTCCACCTTGAAGATGTCACCCATGTAGTCGGCATAGCCATGCGGATACTTCTCACGGAAAGCGTCCATCAACTCTTCCGACATGTTCTCGTAGCTGATAACAGCCCGTTTCCTAGGGATACTTTGTCCTGCCATAGTCCGTATTAATTTGGTTGTGCAAGTATAGGAGATTTTTATGTACCCACAAAAAAAAATCAACGTTTCTTAAAGAAAAAAGATTTCTGCCGCTGCTTTTTGGCGATATCGCGTTCCACGAAGATCTTTTTCCCGGTACGGGGATCCCGTCCCGTATGGAACATTTCGGTCGAAACGGTCATCGGCGTCGGCGTGAAATCCTGCACCTGCTCGGTCCGGATCCCCCGCAGGGCCGGGTGCTTCGACAAGGCTTCCATCTCCTTCATCGAGCAGCCCGGATGGGCCGAGATGAAATACGGAATGATCTCGTATTTCAAGCCGCGCTGCCGCACCAGGCGATAGAATTCTTTCTCCAGCCGCTCGAAGAGCTTGAAGCTCGGCTTGCCCATGGCCTGGAGCACCACGTCTTCCGTATGCTCGGGCGCCACTTTGAGCCGGCCGCTGGTATGCTTGGTGACCAGTTGCTCGAAATAGCGGCGGCCGTCTTCCGACAGGAAGCCATTCTCGTCGAGGAACAGGTCGTAGCGGATGCCGCTGCTCACGAACACATGCTTGACGCCCGGAACTTTCAGCACTTTTTCGTAGAGCTGCAGCAGCGGAGTATGGTCATGATTGAGGTTGCGACAACGGTTCGGAAACAGGCAGGCAGGCCGCTTGCATTTGGCGCACAATTCCTTATCGATGCCGCCCATCCGGTACATGTTGGCGGAAGGCGCCCCCAGATCGGTAATGGTTCCTTTGAATTCAGGATGGTGCGTCAGCGCCTCCACCTCACGCAGGATCGACGCTTCGCTGCGCGACTGGATCTGCTTTCCCTGATGGGCCGTGATCGCACAGAAATTGCACCCGCCGAAACAGCCGCGATGGGTCGTGATCGAAAACTTGATCATGTCGTAGGCCGGAATGCGCTTCCCCTTGTAGCGGGGATGCGGCAGCCGCGTAAACGGCAGGTCATAGATCCAGTCCAGCTCCTCCGTGGTCAGGACGGGGCCTTGCAGGATCTTAGGAAGTGTGTCAGCCGTCCCGTTCTCAATCGCCCGGGCAACCCGCGTCATCGGTTCCTCCCCCATTCCGGCCACCAGGAAGTCTGCCCCGCTTTCCTCGAGGATCGACGGCTTCATGCAGTCGTCCCAATAGTCGTAGTGCGGCTCACGCCGCAGTGACGCCTCAATGCCGCCGATCACAACCGGTACGTCGGGCCAGAGTTGCTTGAGAATTTTCGTATAGACGATTGTCGTCCGGTCAGGGCGGGCGCCGGGGCGGCCGTCGGGCGTGTAGGCGTCATCGCTGCGCAGGCGCTTGGCCGCCGTATAATGGTTGACCATCGAATCCATCGCCCCGGCGCCCACGCCGAAATAAATACGGGGCCGCCCCAACTTGCGGAAATCGCGGAGATCGTCGCGCCAGTTGGGTTGTGGCACGATGGCAACCCGATATCCCCTGGCCTCGAGCACGCGTCCCAACAACGGGACGCCGAACGAGGGATGGTCTACGTAGGCATCACCTGTGAAAAGAATCACATCGATGTAATCCCATCCCAAGGCCTCGACCTCCTTCTTCGAGGTCGGCAGGAAACGGCTGTCCATCCTGGTTTTCGCGAACCCTGCTACTTGTTCAAACGAGCTTCGATAGCAGCGGTAATGCCCTCCCGCATCTTACGGAAGACATTGGAGAACAGCAGCTTCGTTCCATCGGCCAGAATAATCTTATAGCCACCCAGGCCCTGTTTCCCATAAGATGCAATCTCGGAGATGTCCAGGCACCAGTCGGACACGGTCATCCGGACGCCGGGGTTTCCTATGACGTAGTAGATCTTGTCGGCCGTAAAGACCATCTGTCCGTCTGTCGACGAGAGACGGGTGTAGTTGTAGAGCGGAGTGAACGTCGCCTGGGTCTCATCCTTGATGGACTCGAGGCTGAAATCGCCGGGAAGGTTGATCATGGCAAGTTGTTTTTGAGGGTTGTTCCCCAAAGATACACTTTTTTTGTCAATGGAGAAACAAGATTTTCTTTTGGCGCTATGCCTTTGCGGCGCGGGAGCGGATGACGAGGAAGACGCCGGCGAAGACGAGGAGGGTGGCCAGGAGTTTCTGCCAGGTAAGAACGTCGAGGCCGGTGATGATACTGATGACGGCGGCGATGATGGGCTGCAGGTAGGTGTACATGCTCACAAGCGTGGGACGGATTCGCTGCTGCCCGTAGGGGATCAGGAAATAGGCCACGAACGTGGCGAAAAAGACGAGGAATCCGATCTCCCAGAACACGTTGGCCGGAATGGCGGCGTAGTCGGTGCTGACCAGTTCCCGGGCCGAAAACGGCAGCGAAAGGATGAGCGCGAACAGGAACGCCCACTTCATGAAGGTCACGACGCTATAGCGCGAGATAAGCTTCCGGAAAGCTCCCAGGTAGAGAGCAAAGCTCAGGCTGTTCAGAACCAGGCAGACGAAGCCCATCGGAGCTGTCTTTTCGACGCCGCCCGCTGCATGCGTGGAATTGAAGATCAGCAGCAACACACCGAAGAAACTGACCGCCACGCCCAGCGCTTTCTTCCAGGTAATAGGCTCCTTGACGAAGAAAAAGGCGAAGAACATCGTGAAGATCGGCGACAGCGTGTGCATGACCGAGGCGTCGATGGTCGCCGAAAGAGTCATCGCTTTCAGGAAAGTGAGCTGCGGAACGAAAAGGCCGACGAATGAAGCCAGCGCAATCAGTCCAATGTCTTTCCGTGCAACGGCCTCTTTCGGGAGAAACAGTGAAATGAGCCAGAACAACGCGCAAGCCCCGATGGCCCGGAACGTAAAGAGTAGCATCGGCGACACCGCATCGGCATTGGCGATATCCTTCGTAAACACGATGTTCAACCCGAAGATCGTGTACGCTCCGGCAACGGCCAAATGTCCAGCTAATTGTTCGTGCTTCATATCGGCCGGCAAAGTTATAAAAAAACTTCAGGAGCGCATCCGACATCAACCTGAAATTCGGAAGCACCGTCTATGCATGAAATAACGCGTCAGACGCGGGTCGCCGGGGACTCCGAGACGTTTTGACCTCGAAAGCCCAGTCAACATACTTTGTGCGCATCCTGGATCATATCATCGGGGCTTCCGAATATCGGGTTGCTACTTCTTTAAACACCTGATTCGGTAAGCCTCTTTTCTCCTGGTTTAATAAAAGCCCTGTGAGCAGAATGCCACGTTCTGCTCACCAACAGTAGCGCGATTCGGCATCGGCTTCCCCGGGGCTACATCCGTTCCGGAAGGTCGATGCCGAGGATGTTCATCGCGTGACGGAGGGTGCGGGCGATGACGGAGATCAGCAGCAGGCGCTGGTCGCGGACGGCCGCATCGGCTTCACGCAGGATTTGCGTGTCGTGGTAGTATTGGTTGAACTCCTTGGCCAGGTCGTAGGCGAAGTTCGCCACCAAGGCCGGCGAATGGGCGGCGCCGGCTTCTCGAATCTTGTCGGGATAGCCGCTGAGGATCTGCACGATGGATTCTTCTTTCGGCAGAAGCACAGCGCCAGTGACCGATGGCGTGTAGCCAGCTTCCGCCGCCTTGCGGAGAATCGAGCAGATACGGGCGTGGGTGTATTGGACGAACGGACCCGTGTTGCCGTTGAAGTCGATAGATTCCTTCGGGTCGAAGAGCATCGTCTTGCGCGGATCGACTTTCAGGATGAAATACTTGAGTGCGCCCAGCGAAAGCATCTTGAACAACTCGTCCTGCTCCTGCTCCGACATGCCTTCCAACTTGCCCAGCTCCAGCGAAGTCTCTTTCGCCGTAGCGTACATCCGGTCGAGCAGGTCGTCGGCATCGACCACCGTGCCCTCACGCGATTTCATCTTGCCCTCAGGTAATTCCACCATGCCATACGACATATGGTAGATGGAATCCGCCCAGTCGAAGCCGAGTTTGCCAAGAATGAGCTTGAGCACCTGGAAGTGGTAGTTCTGTTCGTTGCCAACCACGTAGATAATCTCATCGAAGTGGTATTCGTCGTAGCGCTGTTTGGCCGTGCCCAGATCCTGCGTCATATAGACCGAGGTGCCGTCGCGGCGCAGCAGCAACTTCTCATCGAGGCCGTCGGCCGTCAGGTCACACCAGACGGAGCCGTCGGCGCGCCGATAGAGCACACCTTTCGACAGACCTTCATCCACGAGCGCTTTGCCGTCCTTGTAGGTCTGGGATTCGTAGTAGATGCGATCGAACGAGATGCCGAGCCGGCGGTAGGTCTCGTCGAAGCCGGCATAAACCCAGCTGTTCATCTTCTCCCAGAGCGCCCGCACTTCGGGGTCGCCCTGCTCCCACTTGACCAACATGGACTGCGCCTCCTGAAGGATCGGCGCATTCTTCTCCGCTTCTTCCTGCGACATGCCGCCCGCCACCAGTTCCGCCACCTCAGCCTTGAGCAGGTCGTTGAACTTCACATAGTAGTCCCCCACCAGGTGGTCGCCTTTCTTACTGGAGGTCTCAGGCGTCTCGCCGTTTCCGCAGCGCAGCCAGGCCAGCATCGACTTGCAGATGTGGATGCCGCGGTCGTTGACCAGATTCACTTTCAACACCTTGTGTCCGCAAGCAGTCAGCAGCTGGCTGACCGACCAGCCCAGCAGGTTGTTTCGGATGTGGCCCAGGTGAAGCGGCTTGTTGGTATTCGGGCTGGAAAACTCCACCATCACGGTCCTGTCGGAAGCAGGCAGCTGCCCGAAATCGGGCTTCGCGGCGATTTCCGCCAGGTTGGAAGCCCAATACGAACCGGCAAGCTTGATGTTGAGGAACCCTTTGACCACGCCGAAACCAGCCACCTGCGGTTCATTCTCCTGCAGCCAGGCTCCGATCTCGTTCGCCGTGGCCTCGGGGGCTTTTCGGCTCGTCCGAAGCAGCGGGAAAACTACGAGGGTAACATCACCCTCGAATTCTTTGCGGGTGGGCTGCACCTGGATCAGACCGGGCGCGGGTTCAATGCCATAGAGCGCCGCGACGCAGCGGCCGGCTGCAGCGGCAATATAGTCGAGTGGATTCAACATAAGCAAAGGGATTATTTCTGTTTTTTCTTCACGGCAAAATAGCGGTCCATTTCCTTGCGGGCCTTCGGGGCAAGCATGAACAACGTGAACATCGTCGGGAACGCCATCAACGCATAAGCGGCGTCGATCAAACTGACCGCCACCCGGAGCGGGATGATGGCGGCCACCACGAGCATCGCCAGGAAGAAATAGTTGTAATATTTGGCATACCGGGCTCCGAACAGGAATCCGGTACATTTCTGTCCGTAGTAGGAATAGGAGAACATCGTGCTGAAGGCGAACAGGATCACGATGACAAAGAGCAGATAGTTCCCCACACCCGGGATGGCCGCATGGAACGCATTCAGGGCGTAGCGGAGTCCCTCCATCGAGCCCATACCGGAACCCGCCGGGACAATCGCGGGATCCAGCGCCGAACCGATCAGGATAGCCAGCGCCGTCAGCGTGCAAACCAGGCCCGAGTCGATGGAAGGCCCCATCATGGCCACCAGGCCTTCACGGACCGGCTCGTTGTTCTTTGAGGCGCCGTGCATCATCGACGCAGTACCCACGCCGGCTTCATTGACCAGCGCGGCGCGCCGTACGCCCGTGAGGGCAATCATGATGATGGATCCGATGCCGCCGCCCAGCGCGCCCCGCGGGGTGAAGGCACCCACGAAAATGTCGCGGAAAACACCCGGAACCAGGCCGATATGCCGGATCAGGATGAAGAACACCAGCAGGAAGTAGAGCGCCACCATCGTGGGAACCAGCCGCGTGGCAATCTTGGAGATGCGCTTGATGCCGCCGATGACCACGAACGAGACGATGGCACAGATTATCAAGCCGATGATAAGCCGGAGCGTCACAGTGTTCTGTTCAGGCGTAAAGAAAAGCGTGGTCACGCTCTCCGTGAGCTGGTTCGACTGCATCACGCAGAGCGTGCCGATCAGGCCGAAGATGGAGAAGAACACGGCCAGCGGCTTCCACTTCTTGCCGAGTCCTTCCACGATCATGTACATCGGGCCGCCCTGCGTTTCACCGGCGTCATCTTTCCCCTTGTACATCACAGCCACCGTCCCTTCAAAGAATTTGGTCGCCATGCCCACGATGGCACTCACCCACATCCAGAAGATGGCGCCCGGACCGCCGATTGACAGGGCCACCGCCACGCCGGCGATGTTGCCCATTCCGACGGTTGCTGCGATAGCGCTGGTCAGGGCTTCGAACGAGGAAATCTGGCCGGCGGCCGAATCATCCTTGACCCGAAGGGCCTGGATGGCACGGCCGTAGTAACGGAGCGGTGCGAATTTCGAATAGCACAGGAAAAACAGCCCGCCGCCTACCAGCAGGAAAAAGAGCGGATAACCGCAGATAAAATCGCTGAATGCCGCGATGCCGCTTCCAACGGCGTCCCAGAAACTACCCATACGCCGGTCGGCTTAGCCCAGGTAGCCCTTGAGCAGTTTGCTTCTGGCGCTGTGGCGCAGACGGCGGATGGCTTTCTCCTTGATCTGGCGGACGCGTTCCCGCGTGAGACCGAATTTTTCGCCGATCTCCTCGAGGGTCATTTCCTGGCAGCCGATGCCGAAGAAATATTTCACGATATCGCGTTCCCGCTCAGTCAGCGTGGAAAGGGCGCGTTCAATCTCGGTATTGAGGGATTCGTTGACCAGACCCTTGTCAGCGTTCGGCGAGTCATTGTTGACCAGCACATCAAGCAGGCTGTTGTCTTCGCCATCCACGAACGGGGCGTCCACGGAGACATGGCGGCCGCTGACGCGCAGCGTGTCGGCAATCTTTTCGCGGGGAATTTCGAGCATGTCGGCCAGTTCGTCGGGCGACGGCTGGCGTTCGTACTGCTGCTCGAACTGCGAGAGGGCCTTGTTGATCTTGTTGAGCGAGCCCACCTGGTTGAGGGGCAGGCGCACGATGCGGCTCTGTTCAGCCAAGGCCTGCAGGATGGATTGACGGATCCACCACACGGCGTAGGAGATGAATTTGAAGCCGCGGGTCTCATCGAACTTTTCGGCGGCCTTGATCAGGCCGAGGTTGCCTTCGTTGATGAGGTCCGGCAGGCTGATGCCCTGGTTCTGATACTGTTTGGCTACGGAAACGACGAACCGGAGGTTCGCGCGGGTGAGTTTGTCGAGGGCTTCCTGGTCGCCCTTTTTGATGCGCTGGGCAAGTTCTACTTCTTCCTCGACGGTAATCAATTCTTCACGGCCGATCTCCTGGAGGTATTTGTCGAGCGAGGCGCTCTCCCGGTTGGTGATCGACTTGGTAATCTTTAACTGACGCATATAGAAAAATCAAGTGCCGCCCGATGTGGGCGACACTATCTTATACGGAATCAGTTTTTATTTGTTTCACAAAGAAACGATAATTTCGTGCTGTTTGCCGTCGCGGAGGACGGTGACAACGGCTTTTTCGCCGGGGCGGAGGCGGCTGACCTGCTCCTGCAGGCCGGCGCTGTTGTGGACGGTGTTGAGATTGATCTCTTTGATGACGTCGCCTTTGACGATGCCGCCCTTTTCCGCAGGGCTGTCTTTCTGGACGTCGGCCACGTAGACGCCGTCAATCTCCGCCAGGTTCGCCTGGGCGGCGACTTCGGCGTTGACGTCGGTGATGCTGATGCCGAGCATGGCCCGGCGGACTTCACCGTACTCGATGAAGTCATCCACCACTTTGCCCACGATATTGACCGGAACGGCGAAAGAATAGCCGGCATAGGAACCGGTACGGGAAATGATGGATGTGTTGATGCCCACCAGTTCGCCGGCCGCGTTGACCAGGGCCCCGCCGCTGTTGCCGGGATTCACGGCCGCATCGGTCTGGATGAACGACTCCACGCGGTACTGGCCGTCATAGTTCGGCATCGAGCGGCCCTTGGCGCTGACGATGCCGGCCGTGATGGTCGAACGCAGGTCGTACGGGCTGCCGATAGCCAGTACCCATTCCCCGAGGCGCAGGTCGTCGGAATTGCCCATCGGCACGGTCGGAAGCTCTTCCGCTTCGATCTTGATCAGGGCAATGTCGGTGGCGGGATCGGTGCCCACCAGCTTGGCAGGATACACTTTGTTGTTCTCAAGGGTCACCTCGATCTCGTCGGCGCCGGAAATCACGTGATTGTTGGTCACGATGTAACCGTCGGGGCGGATGATCACGCCGGACCCCAAACCGACCTGGTCGCGCGGTGTCTGCGCGAAACCGAAAATCAGGTCGAGCAGCGAACCGGGCTGCTGGTAGTTATTCCGCTGCGTCACTTTCACATAGACCACGGCCTGCACGGCCGACTCTGCGGCGTCCGAGAAATTAGGGACATCCTTTACCTCGATGCGCCGCAGGGGGACTGACTTTTTGTCAGCGGCCTGGCGGTCGAGCACGGCAGTCGCCTCATCCTCTTCCCCGATGCGGCGATCGAGGGTCTTCTTGGCGGCGAAAAATCCCGTAAGTCCTGATACAGCGACAATTAAAAGCAAATAGAGAAGTTTTTTACCCATCTTGTCCTATTTTTATTATATTTGTATTTCGAACCAATGTGATTAGAAATAATAAAAACTATACCAAAAATGAAATTTTCCGTATCCAGTTCCGAACTCTTGAGCGGCCTGATGTCCGTTTCCAAGGTCATCGTCCCCAAGCCCACCAACTCCATCCTGGAGAACTTCCTTTTCCAGCTCAAGGGCAATACCTTGACTGTCACTGCCTCGGATGGTGAGACGACGCTCAGGGCCGACATCCCGATCGCGCAGGTCACCCAGGAAGGCTCCACGGCCGTGCCGGCCAAGCTCCTGACCGACTCCCTCAAGGAGTTCCCCGACCAGCCCCTGGCCTTCAGCGTAGACGAGGGCAGTTCCGTGATGGACATCGTCTGGGCCAGCGGCGCCTCCAAGATCCCCTGCTTCGATGCAGCCGACTTCCCGGAACTGCCGGTCATCGGTGAAATTTCCGAGAGCGTCATCATCCCGTCGTCCATCCTGCTCGACGGCATCAACAACACCATCTACGCCACCGCCGAGGAAGAGCTCCGTCCCGTGATGAACGGCATCTTCTTCGACATCGACCCGGAAGTCACTACGCTCGTCGCCTCCGACGCCCACAAGCTCATCTGCTACAGCTTCATGGGCGCCAAACTCTCGCAGAAGTCCAATTTCATCCTGCACAAGAAACCGGCTTCGATCCTCAAGAGCATCCTGGCCAAATACGACGAGGACATCGTCATCCGCTACGACAACAAGAACGCCTACTTCAGTTTCGGCACCAACATCCTGGTCTGCCGTCTCATCGAAGGCAACTACCCGGCCTACCGGAGCGTGATTCCCAAGAATAACAACAACAAGCTCGTGATCGGCCGCACCGACCTGCTGGGCGTGGTCAAGCGCATCGCCGTGTGCTCGAACCAGATCTCCAACCAGATCCGCCTGAAACTCTCGCTGGGCGAGGTGCTCATCTCGGCCCAGGACCTCGGTTTCTCGATGTCCGCCCACGAAACCCTGCCCTGCCAATACGACGGCCAGGAAATGGAAATCGGCTTCAAGGCCCCGTTCCTGCTCGAGATCCTCAGCAACCTCCCCTACCAGAACATCTGCATGGAACTGGCCGACCCGGCCCGCGCCGCCCTCATCGTCTCGGCCGACGAAGCCCGTCCCGGCCAGGAGATCCGCGCCCTGCTGATGCCTGTCATGATCAACGCCTAGCCGGGTTCCCATGCAACTCGCACTCAAGAACCCGCTCCTGTTCTTCGACATCGAGAGTACAGGATTGAATGTCGCGTCCGACCGCATCGTCGAGATCTCCCTTGTCAAAGTTTCGCCCGGTGCGCCTGGGGAACCCAACAAGGTGGAAGTCAAGACGCGGCGCATCAACCCCACCATCCCCATCCCCGCAGAAGCGCAGGCCATCCACGGCATCAGCGACGAAGACGTGAAAGACTGCCCCACCTTCAAGCAGGTAGCCAAATCGCTCGCCCGGCTCATGGAGGGCTGCGACATCGCCGGCTACAATTCCCTGAAGTTTGACATCCCGATGCTGGCCGAGGAATTCCTGCGGGCCGGGGTCGAATTCGACTTCCGCAAGCGCAAGCTGGTGGACGTGCAGAACATTTTCCATAAAAAAGAGCAACGCACGCTCAAAGCCGCCTACAAATTCTATTGCGGGCAGAATCTCGACAACGCCCACTCCGCCGAGGCCGACACTATGGCTACCTACGAAGTGCTGGAAGCCCAACTCGACCGTTACGGCGCCGATGAAGAAGATCCGCTCCTCAACGACGTGGGCTATTTGGCCAAGTATTCCTGCCAAAGCCGCTTCGTCGATTACGCGGGCCGCATCGTCCTGGACGACAAAGATGAGCCGCTCTTCAATTTCGGCAAGCACCGGGGAAAGAAAGTGGTCGACGTCCTCCGGAAAGAGCCCTCTTATTACAGCTGGATGATGGACGGCGACTTCACGCTCGACACCAAGCAGCAGCTGACCAAGATCAAGTTGTCGATGTCATGAACATCCACGTCGTCAGGCCCGACGGAAGCTGGTATTCCCGCCCCGATGCAACACTCGTCCGGGATGCAGACCGCTTCTGCCTGCCCGACGACTGCATCTCAGCCCTTGCCTGCCACGGCCGCTGCATCCGCATCGGCAAATCCGGCAAGGCCATAGCCCCGGCATTCGCCCGTCGCTATCCTGATGGATGGACTTCTTCCGTGCTTTTTTACGGTATCACCGCCGACGGCACACTGACTCCGCTGCTCGACCGCGCCACGCAAGTTGACCGGGAGTTCCGGACCTTCGATTCGCTGGAAGCCAGCGGACAGGAAGCCGCGCTCCGGGCACTGGTCCTCATCAGTCGGCACCTGTCGCTCCGCATCGGCGACTTTATCATCATTGAACGCGAGGAACCCGTCCCGCTCCAGCGGGGAGGAACCTTCGAAAACATCGACATCCTATGAAAGCATTCCTGCAGAAATACGGAGCTACGCTTGCGGCGATCATCCTGTTCTTCGTCCTGGCATTTGTCTATTGCAAACCCGTCCTCAGCGGCAAGGTCCTCCAGTCGGCCGACGACGTCAATGCCGTCTCGGCCATGCAGGAAAGCCTGCGCTACACCGAGCAGACAGGCGACTACACCTGGTGGAACGAATCGATGTTCAGCGGCATGCCCTCCTACCAGATCGGTGGCGGCCGGTATCAGGCCGACCGGCTCCTGGGACCTGTCAAGGGTTTTCTCCATCGCGGCCCCGCACATCCCGCCTGGATCCTGATCTTCTATTTCATCTGCTTCTTCATCCTGATGCGCAGCTTCGGCGTGGACGGCTGGATGTCGATCGTGGGGGCCATCGCCGTCGCCCTGTCCTCCTACTTCATCGTCATCATCGCGGCCGGGCACGGCGGAAAGACCATCGCCATCTCCTACATTACGCTCGTAGCAGCAGGATTCTACCTGATTTTCCGAAAACGCTATGCCCTCGGCGCAGTGATGGTCATGCTCTTCTCAGCAGTCGGATTCAGCATCCATCCCCAGATGGCCTACTACCTGTTCCTGATGATCGGCCTCTTCTTCCTGGCAGAACTCTGGATCCACCTTCGTGACAAGCGTTGGAAAGATCTCGGCATCGCCACCCTGGTCTTCGTCGTGGCGCTCGGCATCGGCCTGGGAACCGGCTGCGCCAACATCTTCGCCAACCGGGAATACGCGCGAGAGACCATGCGCGGCGGCCATTCCGACCTCGTGGCGGATGAGAGCCAGGATGCCGGTTCTTCGAAAGGGCTGGACCTGGCCTATGCGACCCAGTGGAGTTATGGCCTCGACGAGACCTTCTCCTTCCTGATTCCCGGCTTCAAGGGCGGCGCCTCGAGTTACACACTCGGCCCGAAATCCCATACCTACCAGTCCATCAAGGCACTCGGCGCTCCTGCGGCCACGGCCCGCGACTTTTCTGCCAGCACGCCGCTCTACTGGGGCGACCAGCCCTTCACCGCCGGCAACGTATACATGGGCGCCATCGTGTGCTTCCTCTTCCTGCTGGGATGCCTGGTCGTGACCGGACCCTACAAATGGGCCCTGCTGGCCGCAACGCTCTTCTCCGTCTTCCTCTCCTGGGGACACAACTGCATGTGGCTCACCGAGTTCTTCTTCAAATACTTCCCGCTCTACAACAAGTTCAGGGCCGTCTCCTCGATCCTGATCGTGGCCGAGATCGCGATGCCGCTGCTGGGATTCCTCGCTGTCAAGGCGCTGATGGAAGGCTCCGTTCCGAAGGAGAAGATGCGGAAGAGCCTCTTCATCTCGGCAGGCGTTACGGCAGGCCTCTGCCTGTTCTTCGCGCTGTTCGGCAAAACGCTCTACTCCTTCGCCGGGCCGAATGACGCCACCTACGCCGCCCAACTTCCCGCCTCCGTAATGGACGCCATCGTCGCGGACCGCGCCGCCCTCTTCACTTCCGACGCCTGGCGCAGCTTCGCCTTCATCGCGGCCGCTGCCGTGCTGCTGTGGCTGTTCCTGGAGAAGAAAGTCTCCCGGGCCGTCCTGATCGCCGTCCTTGGCGTGCTGGTCCTCGCCGACATGTGGCCGGTCGACAGGCGCTATTTCAACGACAGCTACTTCCTGCAGCCGAAAAACACCCGCAACGCGTTCGCGGAGCAGCCCTGGGAAACGGTCATCCTCCAGGATCCGGACCCGAACTTCCGCGTGATGAACCTCTCGACGAACACCTTCAACGACGCCCGCACCTCCTACCGGCTCAAATCGGTGGGCGGCTACCACGCTGCCAAGCTGCGCCGTTACCAGGACCTGATCGACGAGCATCTGTCGAAGTATCATATGCCGGTAATCGACATGCTCAATACGAAGTACTTCATCGTTCCCGATGATAACCAGGCTGTCGTCCAGCGCAATCCCGACGCCATGGGCAACGCCTGGTTCGTGGAAAAGCTCCTGGTCGTCGACGGCGCACGTGCCGAGAGCAACGCGCTCGACCAGATCGACCTCTCGACCACGGCCGTGCTCGACCGGGAATTCGAGGCCTTTGCCACCCAGCCCGAACCGGGCATCGCCCCCAATGCAGAAGTACGCCTGACAGCTTTCACGCCCAAGCAGCTCGACTACGATTACACGTCATCCACGCCCGGCACGATCGTCTTCTCGGAAATCTACTATCCCTACGGATGGAAAGCTACGATTGACGGCACGCCCGCCGATCATTTCCGCGTCAACTACCTGCTGCGCGCCCTCAATGTGCCGGAAGGCGCGCATCACATCACCTTCCTCTTCGACCCCGACAGCGTCCGCAAGGGCGACCGCATCGCCACGCTCTGCGTGGTGCTGATGTACCTGCTGATCCTTGCCGCTGCCGGATGGGGCATTTACCGTTGCATCCAACACCGCAAGCATGGCGCAGCCACGGATTAAGATCTTCACCCGCTCCTTCGACCTGCGGCTCTACCGACTGGCGAAAGGCCTCTTCTGCGACTGGAAAGACGCGGCAGGGAATCCCATTCCCTGCGTGCGCCTGACCGACCAGCGGGCCGACGGCTACTTCTACACCATGCTCCGCGATCCGGACTGCGACATCGCCATCAACGTGGACGAAGACGCCTTCATCGTCGATCCCCAGGCCGTGCTCGACCTGGTGGGTACCCTGCTGGAAGGCGGCTACGCCAACATCGGCTGCTCCGACGGCGATGCGGCCACCACGGGCCGGGACAAGACGGTCACCAATCCGTTCTTCAACGTGTTCAACCTGCAGTTGATCCGCACGAAGTTCGACCGCAAGGCGTTGGTCAGCAATCTTGAAGACAAAGAGCCCTACTATCCCTTCTTCCACTGGATGGCAGATACCTTCCCCACCCTCTATCTGCCGGCGCGCCGTCATGCGGATGGCATCACGACCATCGCCCTGGACCCGCAGGGACGCACGCTGTGCCTGCATACCTGGTTTTCGCGCTTCTACTCGATGCCCGCCTGGATCGTGCGGCGCATCGAGCCTTCGCAAGGTACGCAGAAAGCGCGTATAGACGCTGTCATCCGTGAAGCGTACGGCCTGCGCGGGCTGCCTGTCCCGTCCTTCGGCCTGACGGACCGCCTGGCCTTTGCCGGCAACAAGCTCGTCCGCTGGCTCATCAAGGTTCCCCAGCGCATCGCCCGATGGCCTTACAAACTGAAACGGCGCCTCGCCCGCAAAAAAGCGCACTGAACATGGTGAAGGTCTCGCTCATCATCCCCGTTTACAATGCCCGCGCCCACCTCGCGGAATGTCTCGACAGCGTCCTCGCCCAGACACTCGACGAACTCGAAGTCATCCTGGTCGACGATCACGGGAGCGATGACAGCATGGCTTTCGCCCGGGAACGGCTGGCGGCCTACGAAGGGCCGAAACACTTCGTGTTCTGCCAGACGACCGTCAATTCCGGTCCCGGTGCCGCCCGTAACCTGGGCATCGAAACGGCTTCCGGAACCTATGTGGGATTCCTCGACAGCGACGATACGCTGGATGCGGACTTCTGTGCCGCGCTTTTCGAAGCGGCCGTCAAAGCCGATGCCGACCTGGCTTTCGGAAGCATCGTCTTCGAACACCCAGACGGGAAAACGGTCCTGAAAAAGAATCCGGCTGTGGAAAACGGCGCATTCACGGGCAAGGCCAAGCGGCGCTACCTCTGCCGTTTCACTTCCTTCTTCACGACCTATCTCTATCGAAGAAAGCTACTCTGTGACAACCAAATCCGCTTTCCCGACACCCACAGCGCCGAAGACAGCTGCTTCCTGATCTGCAGCCTGCTTTCCGCCAGCCGTATAGCCAGCGTCGAAGCGGTACGTTACCACTATCACATCTACGGCGGTTCCACCAGCCAGCGCCGCGACCCCGACCGCTGGAAGAACCGCCTTGCCAGCTTCCGCAAGATGGCCGCCTACGCCCGGGAAAAGGGGCTATACCATCCATACCGCCACGCCATCCGACTGATGATCTTGAAAAAGGGCTGGCTGCTGGCGGCGAAAGACTACCTCGTCAACAACGTGTCCAAGCATAAGAACCATGGGTAAACTGATCAAAGTCGCTTTCGTGGATTTCGAGCCGGGCTTCGAGCCCGAGAAGAGCCTGCTCTACCGCATGCTCCTGCAAAACTATCAGGTCGAACTAAGCAAGGAACCGGATTACGTATTCTATTCGAATTACGGAGAACGACACCTGTGCTATGACTGCGTCCGGATCTTTTATACACGCGAGAATATCTCTCCCGACTTCAATTTCTGCGACTACGCCATCGGACTGGACTACGTCACCCTCGGCGACCGGTATTTCCGTTTCCCCGCCTACTATCTGGACCGCGAGGCTTTCGCCCAGATGAACGACAAGACCTACTTCACTTCCGACAATATCCGGAGCAAAGGTTGTTTCTGTGGATTTCACTTTGGGCTCGACGAAGAGACGCCGGAACGGGAGCTCTTCTTCAAACGCTTGTCCGAGTACCGGGCGGTCGAGTCGGGCGGTCCGCTCTACAATACGCTCGAGGGCGTCGTATCCGAGAAACTGCCCTTCCTGTCCAATTGCAAGTTCAGCATCGCCTTTGAAGAGTGCAGCCAGCCAGGCTATACCTCCGACGTGCTGATGCAGGCCTTCGCCGCCCAGACCATCCCGATCTACTGGGGCAATCCGTTCATCGGGCGGGAATTCAACACCCAGGCCTTCGTCAACTGCCACGACTTCCGCTCCTGGAGCGAAGTGATCGAAGCCATCCGGCGCATCGACCAGAACGATGAACTCTATCTGAAGATGATGCGCACGCCGGCGTTGACAGGCCCGGAGCGTGACATCGACCGCATGGAAGAGAATCTGCTGGCCTTCCTCTCCAGCATCTTCGACCAGCCGCTGGAACGTGCGCGGCGCCGCAGCCGTTCCGCAGCACGTACCGCATTCGAAAAACGCGCCCGTATCAAGGCCATCCTTTACCAGATCAGTCCCCTGGGCTGGTGGGAAGGCATCACTGCTCTTTTGAAGAAGCGTCAATAGCCTGACGCAGCGCCTCGATATACCCCCGTCCGTACTGCCGGTCGGGCTCCATGTAGTTGCCTTCTCCCCACTCGTTCCATGACTTGAGGAAGATGATGCGGTGCTCCTCCTTCTTGCCGGACACCAGCTCAATGGCCCGGGCCGCCAGTTTCCCGAATTCTTCGGGCGTACTGTCCACGTAGATGGAATCCTCTTTGGTGCGCGGCGTGCGGTCCCAGTTCGGCACCAGCGTCGGATAGACATTCTCCTCCTTTTCCAATGCCAGCAGCATGTACTTGTTGATCTCCGCCTGCTGGAAACGGAAAGGGCGCCGGATGCCCAGATACTGCGCCATGAGATCGTGCAGCGCATTCTGCCACAGGCCTTTCGCATGGATTTGCGCATATTGGTGATTGTCGGTCGCCACGGCATCGTAACCTTGCTCCAGCACGTTCTTGACGCGCTCCCGCGCCACGGCTTCGGGATCTTCCTCCCCTTGCAGACGGGTCCTCGCGACCGAACTGGGATTGGCCGTGCGCACCACGGCGACGAAGTGGAAGCCCGGCATGCCATACTCTGCCGCCAGTTGCCTCCACTGCGCCATGAACGAATTGGCATTCTTGAAGTTGAAAGGATCGAAGATGGCAAACAGCGGCTTGCCGTCCACGCGGATGTAGCGCGGATCGCGGAATGCCGGAAGCAACGTGCGGAAATGCATCTCGTTGTCGGCCGTCCCCAGATAGCGCTGTTCCATCAGGACCTGGGAGCCTTTCTTGCGAGACTTGGCATTGGTCCAGGTAGCGGAAGCCCAGGTGTGGTTGGCCCAGCACAGACAGAAAGGAAAGTCAGGCTTCCCGCTGGAAACCACTTCATTGAAGGGACGCTCCAGCAGCTGGCGGCCGTTCCCGAACCAGTAGTGGTAGTAGCAGAAGCCTTCGATGCCCGCTTCGCGCGCCAGCGCGGCCTGTGCCTCGCGCGTTTCTGGAAGCCGCAAGTCGTAAAAGCCCAGGTCAGCCGGGATGCGCGGCTGCACATGCCCGTGGAACAAGGGCTTGGCCGCCACGACGTTGGTCCATTCCGTGAACCCTGGGCCCCACCACGCATCGTTTTCCGGAATCGGGTGGAACTGCGGGAGATAAAAAGCGATGATCCTATTCTTATCCATTTGTCAAATAATGCATTTCAAAATTTACCCACAATCCATGACAACCCCCTGTGCTTGTAAATCAACCAGATAAGCACGCATGTCACAGCGACGCAAAGGACATAGGCCGCAAGATGGAAGCAGGCGCATCCAGCGATATGGCCGGCGGGATAGAGCGGCATCAGCATACGGAAAACCAGTATCTGAATCGTCGCGTTCATCAGATACGCAAGCAAGGACCCCTGCCCGAGCAGGGACAGCGTGCGGCTCTTCGAGAGGATCTGCGCCAGAGAGAGGACGAAGGCGGAGCCTCCAGCCACATTCACGAACTGCAGCAGGAAATTGGAGAAATCCAAATCGATGAACAAGTCATTCGCCGGAAGGGTGAAGTCGGTGAAATAGGCCAGCAGATTCTGGATGACAATCAGGGCGATGCCGATGAGTCCGGCGGGTAACAGGTATTTCTGCACCTTTTCCAGTTTTCCTTTGAACAGAAAACCCGCATACAGGAAAGGAAGGGCCAGCAATGCGTGACGATGCCACAGGTAGTTGTCGAACCAGTTGAAATGGTTCAAAGCCAATCCGATCAGATACAGGATGGCAACCAGGATGATCTGGTACGTCCGTGGAAGCCGGGAAATGCCCCATAGCAGGATCTTCGCCCAAAGAAGGGCGAAGATGAACCAGGGACCGCCCATCGAGAGCCAGTCGGCGAAACCAGCCAGATGCGCCCCGAAGGACTGTTCCGCGTTACCGGTGGCCGCCATGATTCCATAGCACAGCAGATCCAGCAGCACGGCTGGCAGAAGCAACGTTTTCAGGTTCTTCAAGAGGAACGGCCAGAACCCGATCCTGAATGTCGAGCAGAAGCCCGTAATCAGGAAAAAGGTCTGCATGAAGAAAGGCCGGTATAACCCAATCCCCGAGCCCATCAAGCGCAGCACGGGGTCGTCCAGCCCCTCCATCTTCCCGATGACCCGGACATGTCCGAACAGCAGGAAGAGGATCAGGATCCCTTTGGCGGTATCAATGTATCCGATCCTTTGCTGTTGCATGGCCCTCCTTGTTCTCTATGCTGACGATTCTTGCCGGGACCCCGATGGCCATGTGCCCGGCAGGGACGTCCTTTGTCACCACGGCGCCCGCGCCGATGATGGCGCCGCGGCCAATGCGCACGCCCGGCAGGATAGACGCCTTCTCACCGATCCAGACATTGTCCTCGATGATGACGGGGCCCTTCGACACCAGCGGCCGCTGGTTGGGTGCCGTCTCCAGCATAGATGCATCGGCTTCGCCGTGCGAATTATCGGTGATCAAAACATATTTACCTGTCAGGACATTCCGGCCCAGTTCAATCCGATTGACGGCCGTAATGTGCGCCCCGTCACCGATCGAACAGCCGTCGCCGATTACGATCTCGGGCTGGAAGCACTGATCCTGGAAACGGTCCCAGGCCGTGAGCTGCGTCATCTGCCCGATGGTCACTTTATCGCCGATCCGGATGTACTTCTCACCATGGAGCAATGCCGGACGGGGATAGATCCGGCTGCCGCTGCCGAATGCGGCAAAGCGATGCCGGATGACCCCGTTATAGGTCTTCCAACGCAATGTCCAGAAGGCTTTTCTCCATTTCATGACTATACAAAGGTACAAAAGTTAGGGATTATATTCGTATATTTGCGAAATAAACTACCCTGCCATGCGTGTTCTTCTATTGGGCGGAGCCGGGTTCATCGGTTCCCATCTCGCCTCCAGACTATCCTTACGGGGAGAACACGTCGTTTCCGTCCTGGAGCCTGCCGCAGCTTCCATTGATAGGATCCGAAATCTTCCCGTACATCTGTACCGGGGCGATTTGTCGGATACGGAGCTGCTGGAATCCATCCTGGTCCGGGAGGATATCCAGACCGTCATCCATTTGGTCTCCACCCTGGTCCCGGGTTGTGGCTTCGCGGATTTCGAGAAGGAGTTCGAACAGGTTGTCGCACCCTCCATCCGACTGATGGAAATCTGCAGCCAGCGCCATATCAAACTGGTCTATTTCTCATCCGGCGGTACCGTCTATGGGGAGCGTTCCTCCCTGGCGCCTTTTTCCGAGGAAGATACACTGGCCCCTATCTCCCATTACGGATGGTCGAAACAGATGATGGAAGAAAGCATCCGCTACATGCACCGCACGCAAGGCCTCCGGTATCTGATTCTCCGCCCGTCGAACGCCTACGGCCCGGGACAGAATCTGTACGGAAGGCAGGGTCTCATTGCCGTCGCCTTGGGAAAAGCCCTGCGCAAAGAGACGGTCTCCATCTGGGGAGACGGTATTGCCGTCCGCGACTATATCTATATCGACGACCTGGTTCAGGCAACGCTCTCCCTTCTCGAGAAAGAAACAGCTTTCGACAAGACCTTCAATGTCGGAAGCGGCGTCGGGCATAGTGTCAATGACATCATCCGGATCCTCAAGGACGTATCCGGAATCGATGTACCCGTCGCCTATCTTCCCGCCAGACAGGAGGATGTCTCCCATGTCATCCTCTCTGTCGATAAAATCCGGGAAATGATCGATTTCCAGCCGCTTGGCATCCAGGAAGGAATCAGGCGGTTCTATAGCTTCGTGATGGATGGAAATGCCTGAACCGCTCCTCTCCCTGTGCATTCCCACCAATGGACGCGTTGACTGGGTAGGGTCTCTCCTTTCCAGCATCTACTGTCAGGAAGTGGACCCTTCGCTTTTCGAAGTCGTCATCACCGATAACGCCCGCAATCCCGAACTGGAAAAGGCCGTTGCGGCTCTGGGGCAGCCCAACCTCCGGTATTATCCCACCGATTCGGCCGGCTTCACCAATCAGGTCGATGCCTTTGAAAAATGCAACGGCGTTTTCTGCAAGATGCTGAACCACCGGAGCGTGCTGCTCCCCGGCAGCATCGCCGGCATGATCGGCATGGTCAGGGAATACCAGGATTCCAAGCCGCTGATCTACTGTGCAAACGGTCATATCAAAGGCCCTTCGGTCATCGATTGTCCCAACCTGGATTCCTTTGTCTGGAACCTGTCCTATTTCTCCAGCTGGAGCGCAGGGACGGCTGTCTGGAAAGACGACATGAAAGGGATGCGCGACAAGCCCGTCAACAGCACATTCCCCCATACCCTTTTCCTTTTCCAGCTTCGGGAGGAAAGCCGTTGCATCATCTGGAATGTCCCGTATCAATACCTGCAGGATGATGTCGGGAAAGGCGGATACAACCCCTTCGAAGCGTTCGGCATCACCTTCCTGGACATCATCGGCGGACTGAAGGAAGAGGGCAGGATCCGGGAGGAAACGTACCAGCACGTCAGGCAAAGCGTGTTTTCCTTCTTGAAGTATCTCTATTTCAACGAGGTGATCCGCCCCACGAAAAACAACTTTATCCTGACGGATATCCGGAAGATCGTCACGACCAATTACGGCAGAGGGGCCTACCGGAAGATCCTCCTGCACAGCCTCTTTGTCGCTCCTGTGGAAATGGTCATCGACAAGGTCAGACGGCTGACCGCCGCCCGAAAGAATAATAACTGACCGTATTCAGCCGTCGGGCCGTCCCGACCAGGATCCTGTCGCCGGCAGACATTGTCTGTCCGGCTTTGTCGTCACCGCCCCATGCACGCCGGCACATATCCCGATTGTTGGCCTGCAGCGCCCCGATGAAACGGGTGAGCAGTCTGGACGGTTTTCCGCCTTGGGCGGCCATGCAGAGATGGACCTTTTTCATCGCATCGGGGAAAGCCTCATACACTTTGATGGATTCATTGTCCGCCACCCGGTAACAGGCCGTAGGTTCGGGATTGATCCACGCACCGTAATAATGGGCGTAAGCGACATGCAGCGCATAGTCGGCTGCGGGATAATAGTCGCTGTCGTATCCGCCCGTTTCCAACAGGGACTGCCGATGGAACAGGCAGCCGTCTCCACAGGAGACATTGCCCAGATACTGGCCCAAGCGGGTATAACGTACCAGCCGGCGCGGTTGGAGGAATCCCAGATGGGGCTTGTGGCGCAGGGTCGTCCCCGTCACCCTGTCGTTTTCATCAATCATATGATTGGCAGAAAGCACGCACGCCTTCCCGCTTACGGAAGGGAAGTCCATCAGAATCCGTAACGCTCCCGGCAACAGCATGTCGTCGTCGTGGCAGAACGTGACGTAGGATGCCCGGGAAAGTTCGATCCCCCGGTTCCAGTTTCCGTACATCCCCAGGTTTTCCACGTTGTGATAATACAGGACCTTGTCGGAGGCCGCTTCCCGAACGACCTGCATGTTGGGGCTGTCTGCGGATTCGTTGTTGTCCACCACGACAATCTCATAGGACTCCTGGTAATCCTGGCCCAGCACGGAACGGAGCGCCTTGGCAAAGTACTCCGGCCGTTGATAGACCGGTATGATGACGGAGATGCGCGGTTCGGGACAACGCAGCGGATCGCCCCAAAGGAGCCGGGATACGACGGAAGCCTTCCGGGCGAAGCAATCGTGTTTCTCAAAGATATCGTGCATGGTGCTTACAGTCTGCGGTGTAGGATATCATCGACTTTCCGGAGGGATTCCCGGGCTCCGAGCTGAAGGAAACGCGGGAAGGAGATCTGAAAGTCCCGGCAAACGACAGCCGGCCACTTCCAGTTGTTGTACGCAAGCTGGCAGACTCCCTGGACCAGGACGAGTCCCATGATGCCCCATCCCGTAAACCGAAGCATCAGATAGCTGCCGAGGACGATGGCTGCGCCTGAAATGAGGGCAGGCTTCACGTAGGGAACCTCATTGCCGACCACGATGATGCTCGAGAACAACGAGTGGTTCTGTTCCAGCAGGATGACCAGGGAATACACCAGCAGGACAGGCCAGCCCGGAAGGACGGACTGCGACTTGATGAGTTCCAGGAGCGGCGGGCAACAAAAGATGAGGAAAAGCGTTCCGACGGCAAAGATGAGATAGAAAACGTTCATCGTAAGCGCGAAACGCTTCAACAACCGCTCCGTCTCCCCGCGGACCTTGAAGAGGGCGAACTGGGGTTCGGACACATAGAAATAGTTGGCGGAGAGAGACACGGTGATCCCGACAAGTTGGGTCATCAGTCCATAAGAGCCCACCTCTTCCAGAGTGAGGAACAGTCCTGCCAGAAAGATGCCGAAACGGTTGATCCCGTACGAGCCGACCATCACCAGCCCGATCTTCCGGGCATTGTGCCAGATGATGCCGAAATAGTGCGAGCGCTCCTCCTTCGTGGAACTGTACGGCGCCAGATTGGCCTTCATCCCGGCATTGAAGAAATAGCGGTAGGCCATATAGCGCAGGACGAAGGGTGAAATCAGATTGGCCAGCGCCACGCCGAGCAGTCCGAATCCGGCATAGATAAGGCCGACGGCCAGAACGATGTAGGTAATCCGGGAAGCGATCATCGCCTTCTTCGACTCCATCACCAGTCCCTTTCCCACCAGCAGGGAGGAATAGTAGGTATAGAAGAGATTGAAGAAAGTGGAAAGCGAATAGACAATCCAGATAACCAGTGTATTCCTAACCAGCGTGAATCCATCGGTCACGTGGCTGATATAGATCGTTCCCGCCGTGAGCATGAGGATCAGCACAATCACCGAGATCCGGCTGTACACCATCCGCGCCACATCGATCAGGATGCGGAGCAGCCGGTAGTCGGTCTCCTCCCCGACCTGGTCTCTCAACCCTTCCTTGACCAGGTCGCGGGCTCCGCTGAAGATATAGGAGAAGTTGCGGCTGAACTGGGGCGTAAAACCGAAATCGAAGAGCGACACCATGGCGCCGACGGTCAACATGATGTAATTCAACCCCACCTCTTCCTTCGTCAGGAAATGCAGGATGAAAGGCAGGGTAATCAAACCCGAGGCCATCTGGAAGAATGTGGCGACATAGCCCCAGATGACATCCCGTTTCGATATGTTGATCTCCGGCACGCGCTTACCCGTTTAGGAATTTGCGGATTCCCGTTTCCAGATCGACCATAGGCTTCCACCCGGGAAGGACCGGTCCGCGCCAGGGCACCATCACTTCCCGGTCACGATAGGGTCTGCCGCCCCATTCGATCGCGAGCCGCCGGCCGGAAATACGCTCAAAAGTCTCCGCCAGGGAGCGGAGGCTCCGGTGTTCGCCGGACGAAAGGACATATTGCTCTCCCACGGGTTCATCCGAGGCCAGCATATCCAAGAGCCGGCAGAAGCCGGAAACGATATCGGAGATGTAGAGGATATCCAGCATCTGTTCTCCGGGCGACATCTTCAAGACTTCCCCGCTCTCGGAACAGTCCTTGAACAGTTTGAAAATCTTGGGGCGCGGATCACGCGGCCCATACGTGTCGCAAAGCTTCAAGGTGCAGAACCTGAGTCCGAAGACATCGATGTAATAGCGCGCCAGGTCGATGAAAGCCTGCTTGGTGGCGGCATACAGATTGACCGGGTTGTAAGCATCCCCCTCCACCCGGTAATTCTGCCAGATGGAGCCCGTGTTCAGGAACCAACGGACACAGCCGGCAAGCGAGGCAGCCTCCAGGACGGAGGCTCCGAATCCCACGTTCGAATCGACCAGCGCCTTCACCTGCTCCGGCTTGTGGACGGTCAGGTACAAGGATGCGAGATGGATGATTCCGGAAATCTCATGCTCCCGCATAAACGCCGCGAGACGGGGAATGTCGTCATCCATGATGTACCCCGGAAGGCCCAGTTTCTCAGGATCCCCCGGAAACTGGCCCAGGATGAAAAGCCGGTGATGTTTCCGCAGTTCCCCGGTCAGATGGGTTCCGATGAAGCCCGTTGCCCCTGTTACAAGGATATTCATATCAAAACGGAGAATTAAAATCCTGGAAAGCCGGGAAAGAGCCGTCCCTGGGAGAAAGGACGGGGTCTTCTGTCGGCCAAGTGTATCCGAAAGAACGATAGAAAATCCCGCTGTCGTGTTCCCGGTCGTAACAGGAAGTCTGGGCATAATGGACAACCGTCCCTTCTTCGAGCGAACAGAAGCCATGTGCGAATCCCTTCGGGATATAGAGATAGTCGCCGTCCGTATCATTCAATTCCGTCTCGAAATACTTTCCGAAGGTAGTCGACGCCTTCCTGATGTCCAGTACCACGTCCAGAATCCGGCCCTTGCTCACATAGACCAGTTTTTCATGGTCGCAGGGCGGCGTCTGGAAATGCATGCCGCGGATAACGCCCTTCCGGTTGACGGAATAGTAGAACTCCCGGAAATCCGTGGCCAGGCCATGCTCCCGGAAAAAATCTTCGTTGAAGAGTTTCCGAAACCCTCCCCTTTCATCCTGGAAAGGGACTGCCTGCAAGATCAGCAATCCATCCAGCGGTGTCATCGTCATTTCCATGCTCCCTCCCTGCTATAGGCTTCTATCTGGCTTACGCACAGATCATACACATTCTCCGTAGCATAGCGTTTGTACCAGTCCGCAGTCAGCGCCACGCTGCCGGCAACATCCAGTCGCGGCTGCCATCCCAGACGGGTGGCAGCCTTGGTTATGTCGAGCAGAAGCATCCCGGCCTCATGCACCCCTCCAGCCTGGGAGACATCCTTCAACGACCCTTTTCCGAAGCAGGCAATCAGCGCAGATGCGACGTCCCACACCGTAGAAACCGCATTTTCGACAGGTCCGAAATTCCATCCTTCGCAAAATGCTGCAGGACGTTCCCACATATTGCGCGCAAGCAGCAGATAACCGCTAAGCGGCTCCAGGACATGCTGCCACGGGCGTATTGATTTTGGGCTGCGGATTTCGACCGGCCTTCCGGCCTCGAGGGCACGGATGCAGTCGGGGATGATGCGGTCTTTCGACCAGTCTCCGCCGCCGATGACGTTTCCCGCACGCACGCTTGCCAGCGAAACATGATGCTTTACCCCATATTCTTCCGGATTGAAGTAGCTTCTCCGCCAGGACTGAATGGCGATTTCGCAAGCGGCCTTGCTGGATGAATAGGGATCATAACCGCCGAACGGATCTTCCTCCTTGTATCCGCGCGGCAATTCCAGATTTTCGTAGCATTTGTCCGTCGTGATCATAACCGCCACGCGAACGCTGTCGGTCGCCCGGATGGCTTCCAGGACATGGACCGTCCCCATGACATTTGTCTGGTAGGTTTCGACCGGAATCGCATAGCTGAGCCGGACGATCGGCTGCGCCGCCAAATGGAAGACAATCTCGGGACGCCAGGCCGTAAAGATCCGCTTCATCGCATCCGGATCCCGGATATCGGCCCGAAGATCCGCTTCGATCCGGTTTCCGATACCGGAAAGCGTATAATTGTCCCGCTCTGTCAGGGGATCGAGTCCCACGCCGATGACCTCGGCGCCCAGTTCGTGCAGCCAGATGGAGAGCCAGCTCCCCTTGAAGCCGGTATGTCCCGTCACCAGGACACGCTTCCCGCGATAAAAACCATCAAACAAATCTTTCATCGATTGCAAAAATCTTTGATGCTGTCAGCCATATACTGAAGTTTCTCTTCGGTCATTCCCGGATACACGCCGATCCAGAATGTAGCGTCCATAACCCGGTCGGTCTGGGTCAGCGGTCCGGAAACCCGGTAATCGACGCCTTCCTGCAGCGATTCGAAAGCCGGATGCCGCAGCAGGTTGCCCGCAAACAGGTTACGTGTCTGTATCTTCCGGCTTTCAAGGAAACCCGTCAGCTCGTTCCTCGTGAATCCGGCATCTTCACGTACGGTGATCAAAAAACCGAACCAGCTCGGACGCGCATTGGCTTGCGGCTCCGGAAGAATCAATCCGCGGGTTCCTTGCAGCCGGTCTTTCAGGAATGTGAAATTATGTCGACGCCGCGCCACGATGTCATCGAGTTTCTCCAGTTGGGCGCATCCGATGGCAGCCTGCATGTCTGTCGCCTTCAGGTTGAATCCCAGATGGCTGTAAACATATTTGTGATCGTAGCCCGCCGGCAGCGTGCCGAACTGGCCCGTGAAACGCTTTCCACAGGTATTGTCGACACCTCCGAGGCACCAGCATTCGCGTCCCCAGTCACGGAAGGAATTGACATACTTATGCAGGTCAGGATGATGGGTATAGACAGCACCGCCTTCTCCCGTCGTCATGTGGTGCGGCGGGTAGAAACTGCTGGTTCCGATGTCTCCGATCGTACCTGTCTTTTTCCATTCACCATCGATGTAATACTCGGAGCCCAGCGCATCGCAGTTGTCTTCTATGAGCCAGAGCTGATGGCGGCGGCAAAAGCCGACCACTTCCTGCAGGTTGAACGGATTGCCCAGCGAATGGGCCAACATAACAGCCTTGACCCGGGGCGACCAGGCTTGTTCCAGTTTTGTTGCGTCGATGTTGTATTCGGGCACGGAGATGTCCACGAATACAGGACGAGCCCCGAATTGGACAATGGGGGCGACGGTCGTCGGGAAACCGGCTGCGACAGTAATCACTTCGTCGCCCTTGCAGATGCGGCGATCTCCCAACTCCTGCGCGGTCAAAGCCTGGAAAGCCAGCAGATTGGCCGATGAGCCCGAGTTGACCAGCGAACAATACCGGACGCCCAGCCATTGGGCAAGACCCCGTTCGAACCGCGTCGCCCAAGGACCGGCCGTCAGCCAGAAATCAAGTGAGGCATCCACCAGGTTGACCATCTCGGCGGCATCGAACCAGCGGCCGCCATAATTCACCCGTGTCTCCCCCGGGACGAAAGGTCTCCTGTCCGGACGATGCACCAGTTCATAATACTCGCGCGTCTTCTCGAGGATCTCCTGTTTCAATTGACTTTTTCTGTCCATGCTGTCACCAGACTTTCCAGGGCGCATTTCCCTCATTCCATAATCTATTGAGTTCCTGGTTGTCGCGCAGGGTGTCCATCGGTTTCCAGAAACCCGTATGCTTGTAAACGTGGATCTCCTGGCGAGCGACCAGACGCTGCATGGGCTCCTTCTCGAACATTTCTTCGTCACCCGTTAGGAAATCGAAGATCGCCGGTTCGCAAACAAAGAAACCGGCATTGATCCAAGTTCCGCTCTCTTTGGGCTTCTCGACGAACGATGTCAGGATTCCGTTTTCGTCCACATCCAGGACGCCCAACCGGCCGCCGGGCTGATAGGCGGTCATCGACAGGATCTTGCCGGACTGCCGATGAGCCCGGATCGTCGCGGCGACATCCAGGTCGGCGACGCCGTCGCCGTATGTCAACAGGAACGCCTCGTTTCCGATATATTTCTGAATCCGTTTGACGCGGCCTCCCGTCATGGTATTCAATCCGGTATCGACCATGGTCACACGCCAGTTTTCGGAATGATTGTCAAGCATCTCCACTTCATTGGTCGCCAGATTCACCGTCACGTCACAATTGTGGTGGAAATAATTGACAAAATACTCTTTGATGACATACTGCTTGTATCCGCAGCAAATGATAAAGTCGTCGATGCCGAAATGACTGTACAACTTCATGATGTGCCAAAGAATCGGTTTTTCGCCAATCTCGATCATCGGTTTCGGTATCCGGACCGTCGCTTCACTGAACCGGGTCCCAAACCCGCCAGCAAGGATCACCGCTTTCATCTGCTTCTATGCCTATTTTAGTTAATCAATCTTCAAAATTAACGAATTAATTTGAAAAATTGCTTTTTTGTCAAGCCTGATTCGGAAAAATGCCTTTTCTTTGTGGAAGACGGGGATAGTCCCCGTCCTTGACATATCAAAAAAGGAGGTTATATGAAAAGATCTGTGATGGCGGTGATAATCTCCGCCATGGCGCTCGCGGCTCTCGCCGCCTCGTCGACATCCTGCATCTGGATGCCCGATTTCCTGGAAACGGAAAAAGAAAAGACGGAAGAACCCGTCATTCCGCTCGATGACGTGCTCAGTGTCGGGGAGTTGCTGGCCGGTGACTTTTCCGACGACACGGTTTGGGTCCGGGGCTATATTGTCGGCGGCATTTCCAACGACGGTTCCGTCGACTTCGGTTGCGCAGGAACTGTCTTGGGAACGGCCGTCATCCTGGCCGACGACACCGACTGCACCGAAGAAGACGACTGCCTCGCGCTCAAACTGACGAAGAAAGCGCATAAAGAGGCGTTGGGGCTCGACAAGGAAGAAAACCGGAAGAAAATCCTCAACCAGGAAATCTACGTCCAGGGCAAGGTTACCACCTACAAGGGCTTCCCTGCCCTGACCAACCTGTGCGAATACCGGCTGGAATAAGAAGGCACTGTTGACAGGAGGCTGCACGTGCAGCCTCCTGCTATCTATCGCTTTTTTTCCTATCTTTGTTCTCTGTATGTGATCAGCCATGTCGCGCGAAAAGGAAATCTACAAGGTAACGCTGGTCGGCAGTGCCGTGAACGTGGTGCTGACCGCCTTCAAGTTCGTGGCAGGCATCCTCGGACACAGCGCCGCCATGATGGCCGATGCCGTCCACTCTTTGTCCGACTTCCTGACCGACCTGATCGTCCTGGTCTTCGTCCGGATCAGCAGCAAGCCGGCCGACAAACGGCACGACTATGGGCACGGGAAGTTTGAAACGCTAGCCACTGCTCTTATTGGCGTCGCCCTGATGATCGTGGCGGGCGGTATCCTTTTCCAATCCATCGGCGCCCTGGTATCCTGGTTCCGGGGGAACGACCTCCCCGCCCCCGGCAAGCTCGCACTCTGGGCCGCCCTGATCTCCATCCTGTTCAAAGAACTGACCTTCCAATATACCATCCGGAAAGGGCGTAAACTCAACTCGTCCGTCGTACAAGCCAATGCCTGGCACCACCGCAGCGACGCCCTCTCCTCGATCGGCGCCCTCGTGGGCATCGGAGGAGCCATCCTGCTGGGAAACCGCTGGACAGTACTCGATCCGCTGGCCTCGCTGATCGTCGGAGGCTTCATCATCCGCACGGCTTGGAAACTGCTGAAAAACTGTATCGACGACCTGACCGAAGCTTCGCTTTCCGACGAGGTGGAAAAAGAAATCCTCTCCATCGTCACCGCCTTCCCCGATGTGCACGACCCGCACAACCTGCGCACGCGCCGCATCGGCGACCACTACGCCATCGAAATCCACATCCGGATGGACGGGGACCTTCCCCTCGTCGAGGCACACGAGCGTTCGCACTTCATCGAGAAGGCACTGAAGGAGCGTTTCGGCCCCGAAACCCACGTCATCGTCCACGTCGAGCCCGGCAAGCCTTGACCCATTCGTCATGCCCGGCTTGACCGGGCATCTCTTATTCTTTCTTCAATTCCACCGCCGGATTCGTCTTCGCGGCCTTGAGCGTTTGCCAGAGGACCGACAGGAAGGCGATGGCCACGGCGATGACCACGGCCAGTACGAAAATCCAGCCATAGTTTTCCAGCTTGACGGTGAATCTTTCCAGATATTTGCCGGCCGCCCAGACAGCGACAGGGATGCCGATGGCACAGGCTATTCCGACCATCACCATATAGTCGCGCACGCCGCGCCGGAGCTCGGAATCAACCGTGCCGCCAAACACTTTCCGTACTGCGATAGTCCGTGCCCGTTCGCCCGCATAGTAGGCGCTCATCGCCACCAGGCCCAGGAGGGAAATAATCACAGCCAGGAGCATAAAGACTTCCAGCAGCCGCATATTGTTGCGGGCCGGACGCAGGCCTTCGCGCAGCCGATCTTCAAACCGGGAAACGAGCGAATAATAGACCTGCGTGGTCTGTTTCCATTCGTCCAGCGTCTCCCGGATCATTTTCAGGGCTTCGGATGAATCGCCCGAGACTTCCAGCAGGAAGCCGCCCGGGAGTCCTTCTGTCGGCTGAACGGTGACAATCACCAATTCCTTGTCGCCCATATTGGAGGGATCGATCGGGAAATCAGCAATGACGCCCGCCACGTGGTCGCAGTCGCCTCCGGTGCGCCGGGAGAGCAAATCGATGGAAAGATCGTCGTCGGTCACTCCGGTGGCAGCGAAGGCTGTCTCTCCGAACCAGGCCCCTCCTGCGAGCGGTGTATGATAATCCTTCAGCACTTCGAAGCCCAGCATCCGGAATGCCGTAGTATCGACTTTGAAGTAGCGATACAGAATGTCATTGCCGCTGCGGTCTTCGGAATACTGGCCGTTAGCGCCGGCTAGCGGGGCTCCGCTTGTATGTCCGATCTCGCGGACACACGGCAGGGCGGCCAGCCTGGCCTCCAGTTCATCCATTCCCGTCCGGGCATACGCCTGTACCATGACTTTGTTTCGGATATCCACGTGGAGCGGGCGGTGCAGCGATTTCTGGTACTGCGCCTCCATAATCAGCGCCATCGCGATGAGGAACACCGCGAGCGCGTTCTGCAGCACGATGAAGATCTTGCTGAAGGTCATCCGCGTGGAGCGGCGGAACGTGCCGCGCACGATGTCGATGGGCTTGTAGCGGCCTGCCAGCAGCGCGGGCAGCAGGCCCGCGAGCGTACCGACCAGGCCGATCAGCAGCAGATAGACCAGCAGATATCCGGGCTTCAGCTGCACCGTGATCGGAACGTCCGGGTCGTTCAGCAGGCTGTTGAGCGCCGGCGCGAAGGCGTAGGCCAGCAGCAGGCCCAGGCCGAAGCAGATGGCAGTGAAGCCGATCGACTCCACAATGTATTTCCCGATGACCGCCCGGCGTTCCGCGCCGAGCAGGCGCCGCATCGCCATCTCCTTGGCCCGCTTCCCGGCCAGGGCCAGCGACAGGTTGATATAATTGAAGATGGCCGAGAAGAGCAGCAGCAGGCCCACGATGGCCAGAAGCCGCAAGGTGTCGGTGTCTCCGTGGCGGAGGCTGTTCGAATCGAACTGCTTGAAGAACATCTTGTCGAGCCGGGTCATATCGAGTTTCTCGAAGAAACTGCGACCATAGATGTCCGGATAGATAGTCTTGCAGACCTGCTCCACCTTGTCGTAGATGACGGCCGGATCGGTGCCGGGGACGAACTTTACGAATGCGATGGCGGAGCCGAAATGGTCGTACGGGTCGGAAAGCGCGCTGCCGTTCACTTTCGGGTCTTTTTCACTACCCCAGATGTCGGCGTTCTTGAACAGTGTGCCGTGCAAGTCCTCCAGAATGCCCGCCACGGTGCGCTCTGCCTCGTTGATGGAAACCGTCTGCCCGACTTTCAGGTCGCGCGCCCGGGCAAAGCTCTCGGAGACGACGATATTGGACATATCGTCGAAGGCTTCCGGCCCTCCCTCCACGAAACGGTAGTAGGGGAACATCTTGAAAAAATTGCTGCCGACCGCAGCGGCACTGTATACATCGAACTTTTCATCCCCGATCTGCACCCGCAGCATCATATTGCCGGCATAGCGCACCGCCAGCTCCGCTTCCGGCACCTGCTGCATCACGGCATCCGTGAAACCATAGGTCAGCCCCGGGAAATCCGGCAGTCCGAAGTTGTAGATATGCGCCCGGTCCGGATTCTCCTTCGTCACCGCCCACTGCTGCCAGGCATAACTGCCGATCAGGATCACAAACGCCAGGCTCACCGCCAAACCCACCGCCTCGATGGCGGTGTAAAGTTTATTGCGTGAGAGGAATTTTAGGTAACTCTTCATTTGCTCTTGTTTTCGGGGCGTTCCCGTATTATCTTTGTAGGGTTCTTAAAAAGTGTGTACGATATGAGCGACGAGATGATTCTGATTCAAAACCTGATTTATGAGATTCGTGGGGAAAAAGTTATGCTGGATTTCGATCTGGCGCGAATGTACCAAATCGAAACAAAGGCATTGAAGCAGGCGGTGCGACGGAATCTGGAAAGATTTCCTCCCGATTTTATGTTCACGCTTTCACAAGAAGAGTATAAAGAACTGAAAATCAGCATAAGGTCACAATTTGTGACCTTAGAGGAAGGACGTGGTAAATATCCGAAATATGCTCCATTCGCATTTACTGAGCAAGGTGTTGCTATGCTGTCGTCTATTCTACGAAGTGAGGTTGCCATCAAGGCAAATATCGCCATTATGCGTGCATTTGTGCAGGTCCGGAGGTATCTGCTGGCAGCCTCTTCCGTGTCGTCCGAATTACAGGCATTGAGAGCCAAAGTGGATCTGCTACAGATGCAGCAGGAAGAGAACCTTGAATCGGTCAATGACCTGTCCGAGGATGTCCGGGGTGAAATCGACAACCTGTATCTGGCCATAGCGGAACTATCCTCTCGCATCGAGGAGAAGAAGAAGGCGCCGCGGCCGAAGATCGGATTCAAGTAGGTTATTGTCATTCTGAGCGTCAGCGAAGAATCTATTCTTTTTTCAGTTCCGTTGCCGGATTCGTCCTGGCCGCCTTGAGCGTCTGCCATAGCACGGTACCAAAGGCGATGGCCAATGCGATGAGGACTGCGACGGCGAATACCCAGCCGTAGCCTTCGACCCTGTAGGCAAAGCGCTGCAGATAGACCCGCGCGGCCCAGATGGCCAGCGGAATGCCGATGACGCAGGCAATGCCCACCATCAGCATATAGCTGCGGACATTCCGCCAGGTCTCGCTGCTGATGTCGGCCCCGAATACCTTCCGGACCGCAATCTGTTTCGTATTCTCGTCGGCAAAATAAGTGCTCATCGCCAGCAGGCCCAGCAGTGCAATCAGCACGGAAAGCACGGCGAAGAGTTCCACCAGACGCAGCGTCCGGCGCTCCGGCTCGAGTTGCTTGCGGTTCAAGTCTTTAACGAATTCGTGGAGCCAGGCCGTTTCTTCCGTGCCGGAGGTTTCCAACCGGAAATCCCGATAGGCTTGCTGAATCTGCTCGCCATAGGATTCATCCTCTCCTGTCGTCGCAATCAGAAGGCAATTCGAATATCTCAATTCCTCTGTGCGAGCCACAATCACGCCGCCATTCGGATTCTGTTCAAGTTCCGAAACAGGCCTTGTCGGGAAATCGTGGACAATACCGCCGATGAACTCCGCGTGGGTGTTGTTCATACTGAGTCTGCGGGCAAAGACAGTGGAGGTGTCTGAGACTCCGGCTGCCCGGAAAGCCGATTCACTCATCCACAGGGAATGAACCAGCGGATGCCCGAAGTCCTCCTGCACTTCCAGCCCGAGCAGTTTGAAATAGGTGGAATCGCAGAGAATCAGCGGCATACTTACGTGATGATCATCGTCGGCCTTGATGCCGGAAATCGTATTGACGAGCCCAGGAAGGCCTCTTCCTACCCCCGCTTCCCTGACGAAAGGAAGCTGTTCCACCTTGTCTTTGAACAGTTTCATCTCGTCGAGGTTCGCCGCGCTGTACTCGATGTAATACAGGTTGTCTACGGCGGCGTGCGTCGGCCGGGTGAGCATATGCCGCATCTGCACTTCCATCACCAGCGCCACGGCGATCAGGAAGACTGCCAGAACATTCTGGACAACGATAAATACCTTGCTCAGCACCATCTTGCTACGGCGGCGCAGTGCTCCCTTGATGATGTCGATGGGCTGGTAGCGGGAGGCGGTCAAGGCTGGAATCAGGCCGCAAAGCGTTCCAAGCAGCAGGATGGCCAGCACATAGGCGGCTACATAGCCGGGGCTCATCATCAACATAAGTGGCACGCTTGGATTTTCTCCCATCATATCGTTAAGGGAGGAATGGGTCGATACCAGTTCGCCCATCAATGGCAGGAAGAACCAGGCCAGCAACAAGGCGACGCCGAAGCATAAGGCGGTAAAGACAATGGATTCCACGATATATTTCTCCAGGATGCCCCGGCGGTCCGCCCCGAGCAAACGCCTGGTAGCCATTTCCTTGGCACGTTTTCCGGTCAACGCGAGATTCAGGTTGACATAGTTGAAGACGGCAGACAAAAGGAGAAGCAGCACGACAACGGCCAACAAGCGCAGCATCTGGAGGTTTCCATTACGCGTCAAGCCATTGTCGGGTGAGCGGAAAAACGCTTCGTCAATCCGATAGGGACGCCATCGGTCCACTCTCTCCGCTGACCAGGTCGGATCATAGTTTTTATGCAGTAGGGCTTTCACTTTTGTTTCCACATCTTCCAAGTCTGCATCGGACCGGACACGATACCAGGTGAAACAGCCGCCGATGCTGTTGAAGTCCTTGCTGCGTTTCGCGGCCCAGTTGCCGGTAATATGCTGGATGATGTCGAACGGCATAAAGAACGAGTGATCGAAATCGCGAAAGACGGCCTTGATCGTCTTCTCTTCCTCGTCGACTTTGATGACGCGACCAATCAGGCTCCCGGTCGAGCCGGGAGTGCCGGAGCTGTCATTGCCGACCTGATCAGCAATCTTCCTCGCCATCGACTCGCTGATCAGGACATCGTTCTGCCCGACGAAGTCCTTTAGGTTGCCCTCGACAATCCGGTATTGCGGGAATACATCGAAAAACGCCGCGTCGGCCTCCATTCCCGAACCCCGGAATAAGTTGTCCCCAGTCTGGATGACAGGCTCCCACAGCAGCGACACGTGCGTCACTGCCTCCACTTCTGGAATCGCCATCTCTAGTTCCTCTTTATCCCAATAGGTCAAACCATAGATGTCATCATTTCCCAGCACAAAGGTCCGCTTCCAGTCCGGTGACTCGTGCGCCACCTCATACTGCTGGACCACATAGCTGCCAATCAGAATCACGAACGCCAGGCTCACCGCCAGCCCCACCGCCTCGATGGCGGTGTAAAGTTTATTGCGTGAGAGGAATTTAAGGTAACTCTTCATTTGGTTTCTTTCAGGTGTTCCTAACGTCCCATTTTAAGGGACGTTAGGTGCGATTTAGCCCTATTTTGATTCTAACGTCCCATATTTTGGGACGTTAGGAGCGTTTATAGTTCGTTCTTCACGTCGGAGACGATCTGGCCGTCGAATAGGTCAATCGTCCGCTGGGCGCAGGCGGCGTCTTTCTGGCTGTGGGTCACCATCACGATGGTCGTTCCTTCCGAATTGAGCTCCTTCAGGAGGTCCATCACTTCCTTGCCGTTCTTGGAGTCCAGGTTACCGGTGGGTTCATCGGCGAGGATGAGCTTCGGACCGGCCACCACGGCGCGGGCGATGGCCACGCGCTGCTGCTGACCTCCAGAGAGCTGCTGCGGGAAATGCTGGGCGCGGTGGCTGATGTTCATGCGCTTCATGATGTCCGTCACCTTCTGCTTACGCTCGGCGGCGCTGATGTTCAGATATCGCAGCGGCAGCTCTATGTTCTCGTACACATTGAGCTCGTCGATCAGGTTGAAGCTCTGGAACACAAAGCCGATGTTGCCCTTGCGGAACTTCGTGCGCTC
>JAFZAF010000002.1 GCA_017548335.1 Bacteroidales bacterium
CCTTCCTTGAACTCCACTTCCTCGCCGATGTCGCGCAGGTTGTTGAAGATGTAGCGGGCATTCTCGATGGAGAGGTAACGGTCGCTCATGAAGGGCGTATGGATGGCCTCGGTCGGCATGCCGAGCAGCTGGATGCCCTGGTGGGTCCAGATGCCGATGATGTTGAACAAGGCGTCCTGGATATGGCCGCGGAAGATGTTGCCGGTCATAAACTTCGTGGGCGGCATATACTTCAGCGTGGCCTTCGGGAAGATCTCGCGGGTCATCTGCGCCTGCGCCAGCTCGTAGAGGAAGCCGTTAGTCAGCATCGGATCCATCTCGAAGGCATGGCCGAGGCCCATCTGCTCCTCGGGCAGGCCGGCCAGCAGAGCCAGCTGCTCGTTGATGATGTCAGAAGCCAGCACCGTATGCGCCGCTTCCACCGCATCGGCCGTCGTCAGGTAGTTGTCCTCGCCCGTATTGATGATCACGCCGGCAAAGCCGTTGATCACGCGGGAAAAGAACTGGTCCACCAGCGTGCGCTGCATATTGATGTCCCGGAAGAGGATGCCGTAGAGCGCATCGTTGAGCATCACGTCCAGCCCCTCGAAAGCGCCCATAATGGCGATTTCCGGCATGCAGAGACCCGAGCAATAGTTGCAGAGGCGGATGTACCGTCCGACCTCCTCGCCCACCTTGTCAAGGGCGGCGCGCATGATGCGGAAATTCTCCTGTGTGGCATAGGTCCCGCCGAATCCTTCCGTCGTGGCGCCGTAGGGCACATAGTCGAGCAGCGACTGGCCTGTGGTACGGATCACCGCAATCACGTCGGCGCCCTGCCTGGCACCGGCCTCGGCCTGCACCACATCTTCATAGATGTTGCCGGTCGCCACAATGATATACAAATACGGTTTGGATCCCTCGCCCAGGGTGCGCAAGTATTGCTCGCGCCGGTTGCGCCGGGCCCGGATCCGTTCGATCGAAGCCGTCATGACCGGCTGCAACGCCGCATCCACCTTCTTTTGGTCTGAAATGGGAATTTTCGTCAGGTCCAGCGATTCTTCAGCCACTGCTTCGGCGATTTCCTGCGGGGATTTGCCCGTCGCGACCATCGCATTGCCGATATAGAACAGGACGCCCTGCCCCAGCACGCCGGCTCCCTTGAGGGAGTCCACAACTACATTGGGCAGCGGAACCTGGTTCTCATCGACACCGTCGATGCCCAGCAGACGGCAGATCGTGCGTTCCACGGCTACGGTCGTGTAGCCGTCGGCGAACGATTGCACGTCTTCGGCGATCGTCCGTGCCAGTTGCCGCGCCCGGTCGACCTTGCGCTGGTCCAATCCAAGTTTGCTTTTATTCATATTGTCGTTTCATTATAGTGTCTGCCAAATCAATCCATCGCGCATCGATACCCAGTTCACGCGCGATGTTGAGTGCCTCGTGCGGCACTTCGTGGCTCGTCGTCCGGACGAGCCGGTAATTCATTTTCCTCCCCTTCGTGCCGGGGAGCAAGCCCTGCACACGCCAGCACTGGCCGGCATGTTCCACGGTATAGTGCGTTGTCATGACCAGCGCCAGGTTCGGCTTGTCAGCCAGACGTTCCAACAGTGCAGCCACGAGCGCCGTCCCTTCCACGGGGTTGGTCGTCCGTGCCGGCTCGTCGACCAGCAGCAGGACCCGGCCACCTTGCTCGACAGCCGCCACGGCCCGGTCGATGCGCTGCATCTCGGCCGCAAAAGAAGAGAGCCCTGTCTTTTCGTCCTGTTCGTCGCCGATGCAGAAGCGGATGTCGTCGAAAGGCGTCATCACGGCCGAGGTGACCGGCAGGGCGAAACCGAATTGATAGAGGTACTGCAGCATGCAGATCGTCTTGAGCGCCACGGTTTTGCCGCCCATATTCGCCCCGATCACCGTCGCCGGCACCCCGCGTTCAAACGCAAAATCCACCGGCTGGAAATCCCGGTTTTTCGTTTTGAGCGCAGCCCGGACACCGGGATGGAACATGCCGGTAATCTCCGTTGAGGAGCCCGATGTAGGAAGAACCAATCCTTCCACATGCATTTGCACGGCCTGGGCCAGGGAAATATCCAGGTCGGCCAGTTCCTGGAGCGTCTGCTTCAATGAAGCAGCATGAGGGCGCAACTTGTCACTGATAACTTTCTTCAGTCTGTCCTCTTCATTGGCCAGTTCCTCTTGCAGTTGTGCGTCGTCGGGATCCTGCTCCACAGCATCGCGCAACCGGCGCAACTCCACGGAATACGAATCGTATAAGTAGAACGTGCCGATCTTCAGACCGTCCGGATCGAGGATTCCGATCACAGTTTCCATGTCGGTTCCCCTTGAAAGCGATGCGGCCAGCATCGCCAGGTGCTTGATTTCGAAGAATTCGATTTCGTCGAGTGTGGCGCCGTCCGCCAGGGAAGCCAGCGTACCCGAGATATCGCGGAGGCCCTGCAGGCGGAAGCGCATGTCTTCCACGCTGCGCCGGTCGGACACGACAAGGTCGAAATACTTGCGCAGCGAAGCGTAAGCCGCATCGATGCGGTCCGGATCGACCATCATCTCCCGGTCCAGCAGCACCTTCCGGGCATAACCGCTCTGCAGTTCGAGACCGTCGAACAGATAGCGGATGCCACAAGGGCTCTCTACGATTTCTCTAAACTTCATATTCGTTCTTAACAATATCATATACGGGCAGGCCGATCCGCTGCGAAAGCTCCCGGCAGAGCGTGTCGGAATCCAGCACGATGCCGTTGGGCGCAACAGGATTGACGCAGACGGCCAGCAGCTCGGATTTCATCCGGACTGAAATCCGCCCGCTGCGCCGGACAAAGGCCCGGTACAACTCCTGCGAGCAGAATACCTTGGTGAAATCACCCACTACCAGCTCGATCTCCCCTTCCCCCAGCCCGTTCTTGACCATCTGTAACAGACGGTCCGTGAGCGCGCCTTCCACCTCGATGATCCGGTTCCCTTTCAACATGCCGGCATCCAGCGACGAAAACGACGAAACCCGGATATCGGGTTCCGGTCCCACAAACAGCGGAAGCCGGATCAATTCCACGACATAAGCCGTCTTGCTCACAAGTTCCCGGATGTTCGCCGAATAAGCCGCCCCGGTCGAAAGCACCATCGCCTCGCTTACCGTGGGCGATGCCGTGCTCAGGCGCGAGAGTGCTCCGTCGATCAGGATCAAGTCTATCCCGAATTCTTTCAATGAACGCATCCATCGTTTCAAGGCCGGTGCGCTGGAAGGGCCGCTCAGGAGCACTTTCCCTTCCTGCAAGGCCTTGGCCGTCACGACCCGTCCCAGGGCCGTCTCTTCCTCCCCCACATCATACAGTTCGGCGAGGGGACGC
>JAFZAF010000155.1 GCA_017548335.1 Bacteroidales bacterium
GACCCAGGTGCAGCAGGCAGAGAACCACGAAAAAGTGTTTACCCTGGCCGGTGAAATGATGGACCGCGTGGACAAATTCCTCTCCGCTTACGACTCCGTTGGAAAAGCGCTGGAAGGTGCGATGAAAGCCTATAACGAAGGCGCCCGGAAACTGGCTCCCGGCGGACAGAGCATCACCACCACGGCCATCAAACTCGCCAAGATGGGTGCCCGCAAGGGCAAGCACATCGAACGTGCCCTGCAGGACGTGGACGACATCGGCGCGCTCGAGGAGGGCGACCGCGAATAAACGAAATCGAAACAATCCCTATCAGACAATTCCTATACTACTATGGCTAATACTCCAACGCCCCACATCGGGGCCCAATATGGCGAAATCGCCGAAACCGTGCTAATGGCTGGCGACCCGCTGCGCGCGAAATTCATCGCCGAGAATTTCCTGACCGACCCCGTCCAATTCAACGAAGTCCGCGGGATGCTCGGCTTCACAGGTACCTATGAAGGCAAACGCGTCAGCGTCATGGGCCACGGCATGGGCATCCCGTCGATCGGCATCTACTCCTATGAACTTTTCAACTTCTATGGCGTGAAGACCATCATCCGCGTAGGTTCTGCGGGAGCGTATCATCCCGACTTGAAACTGGGTGACCTGGTGATCGCGCAGGGTGCCTGCACCGATTCGAACTACGGGGCCCAGTTCGGTCTTCCCGGTACGTTCGCCCCGATCGGGGATTTCGACCTGTTGCGAGCCGCCGCAGCTGCCTGCGAGCAGCGCGGCCTCCACTACATGGTGGGCAACATCCTTTCGTCCGACGTCTTCTACGGAGAGAATCCCCAGACAGACAGCTGGCGGAAGATGGGTGTGCTGGCCGTAGAGATGGAGGCTGCGGCGCTCTATATGAATGCCGCCCGTTCAGGCAACCGTGCGCTGACTATCTGCACGATTTCCGACCATCTCCTGACCGGTGAAGAGATGCCCGCCGACGAGCGGCGCACCAGTTTCACCAACATGATGGAAGTCGCTTTGTCGATTATCTGACCACGAACCTGTATTGTCCGGAAGGAAGCGTGTATGCGCCCGGTATGTCGCCGGGAATGGCATATTCTGCACCCTGTTTGACCTCGACTTTCGAATCTTCATTGACCGGCAGTGTCAACGCTGCCGTCGTGTTGGCTGGTACCCGGAAGTCGAACTGTACAGCGCCATCATCCCGACGCTGCCAACTGCTTTCAATCCGCCCGTACACCGAATCGTAGTATCCCTTCACGAATGAGAAAGAGCCGCCAACGCGCGGATCCAGGACGAAGCTGTGATAGCCCGGATCATCCTCCACCGGGCGGATGCCCAGCATGAAGGAGAACATCCATTCCTCGATGGCACCGAACGAATAGTGGTTGAACGAGTTCATGTCCACCAGGCCGAATCCCCGCCGGATTGTGTAGGAATTCCAGCGCTCCCACATCGTTGTCGCTCCCTGCAGCACCGGATAGAGCCACGAAGGATAATTCCGCTGCTCGAAGAGTTGGTACGCCACCTCGTCAAAGCCGTTGCGGGAAAGCACCAGGTTGAGATAAGGTGTTCCGATGAATCCTGTCGTCAGCGTGTAGTCGTGCGAGACAACGTTGTCCACGAGATTCTGCACCGCCAGCGGCTTGTTCGTCTCATCGAAAAGCTCGGCCTGCAACGGTACGACATAGGAGGTCTGAGTATTGGCCGTGAAGGAAGCATCTGCGCCGCCTGCAATCCATTCATGATACGGCGGAACGTGTTTCGTCTCCTTCGTTATCCCGTCAGGACCCACGAATTCCCGGTTGAATGCCGCCTTGATGTGCTCATACAGTTTATGCCAGCGCGCGGCATCGGCATATTTACCGAGTGCATTCGCCATTTTCTCCATCAGCATCGCATCGTATGCATAGTAGGCAGTATTGGTGAGCGGGGTGTTGGTATGCTCCAGGGCCACCCAGTCACCGAACCCTTCGCCGGGCTGAATGTCTCCTACCGCCCGTTGCTGCAGGTATTCCATATACCGGACCATCGACGGATACTGGTCGCGCAGGAACTGAACGTCGCCATATTGCAGGTAAAGCTGCCAAGGGATGATGATGCAGGCCTCCATCCATCCCATCGCGCCACCGCCCTTTCCGGCTCCGTACGGGGGATTGCTGACATTCGGGATGATGTTGGGGATGCTTCCGTCTTCGCCTTGAATGTCTCGCACAGAATAAAACCAGCGGGTAAAGAACGGATCGACATTCATGTTGTAGGTGGCTGAGCGCACGAATACCTGCGCATCACCCGTCCAGCCCAGGCGTTCGTCGCGCTGCGGACAGTCGGTCGGAATGGAAAGGAAGTTGCCGCGCTGGCCCCAGACAATGTTCTGGTACAGCCGGTTCACTTCGGCGTCGGAAGTCTCGAATCCGCTGGTCTGCCCGCCGACCGACGCGAGCACGAGGCCCTCGACGGCATCGAGCGGCAACGCCTTGTCGAGGCCATGGACCTCGATGTAGCGGAAGCCGTGGAACGTGAAATGCGGCTGGAACGTCTCTGTACGTCCACCCTGGCAGATGTAATGGTCCGTCGCCAGGGCGCCGCGGTAGTTTTCGTTATAGACCAGACCCTTGCTTGCTTCATACACTTCGGCCGTCAGCGGCGGGAGCGGGTCTTCCGGCACCTTTTCCGGGTAGATCATCTCGCCGTAGTGGAATGTAATCTCCTGACCTTCCGCACCCTGGAGCCGGATGCGCGGCACGCCCACCATGTTCTGGCCCATGTCGTACACGAACACGCCCGGCCGGGGCTCCGTCACGGAAACGGCTTTCAGCACGATATGATTCTGGACCGGCGAGCCGATGTAATACTGGATCGCCACGCTGTCGGCCAACGCCGTTTCCACGGTGGCAGGTTGCCAGGCCGCATCGTCGAAGCGTGCCGTGCTCCAGCCAGGCACGGCGCGGCGGGCATCGTAGTCTTCCCCGTTCTGGAAGCTGTCACTGGTGATCGGACCACCGTTGAAAGCTTTCCAACTGCCATCGGAAACCAGCGTTTCCTGCGTCCCGTCGGCATAGGTCAGCACAATCTTGGCCAGCAGTGACAACTGGGTACCGAACTGATCCTGCCAGGCCGTGGCATAGCCCGTGAAGTCGCTGTACCAGCCGGCGCCCAGCATGGCGCCGAGGACATTCCTGCCCTTCTTGAGCAGCGGCGTGAGATCGTAAGTATTGTATAGGATGCGGTAGCGGTAGTCCGTCGAACCGGGATTGAACCAGTCGTCCGCCAGACGCTGGCCGTTGACTTCGTATTCGTAAATGCCCCGGGCCGTGGTGTACAGGCGTGCCGATGCAAGCTTTTTCTTGACCTCGAAGGATTTGCGGAGCATCGGGGCGCCGCTTTCCTCAGCGGGAGACAAATAAATCGCCGAATCGTCCGTAACAGTAACGGACTTGTCGCTCCGGTATAGCGTGGTGTGCCACACGCGTTCCGTCACAGTCAGGTTCGAGAAGGTTGCCTCGCACCCACTTGTCTTCTGGGTAAAGCCCACTTCGTTAAACCGGCAGTACGGCTTCCACACATCTTCCGGATAAGGCTGAATGACAACCGGCTCCTTGTTGACCGGCACGTTGTCGGCGATCAGCCACACCTTATAGCCTTTCGCATAATCGAGTCCTACCACCCGTACGCCCATGTGCGACGGAAGGGTTTTCAGCGGGGCTTCGTAATCCATCGTATCCACGCCTTTCGTGACATGGGAAAGCCTGGCGTTGGAGCCGTTCATCTCCAGCCGCACATAATTCTCCGCATCCTGACGTCCAAAGAGAAAGACGGGGAGCGGATTCTCGCCCTTGCAGGCCAGGTCGAAATCGATCTGGTAAAGGGAACGGTATTTCGAGAAATGCGGCTGCCCGGTGGATATCCACTCGGCACCCGACCAGCCGCTGTCCATCAGGCCCGTCTCAAACCAGGAAGCCGCCGATGCCGTCTCCCCTTCCGCATTGGTCACCTCGACCGTCCAATTGTACCGGGTGCAAGGCTTCAGTGCTTCGCCACTATATACCACACCTACCGATACGTCGGACGGAATTACCCCTTCCGTACCGGAATCCCAGACAAGTGCGCCTGTACGCAACTCGGTCACGACGATCCGGTACGAAGCCTGCCGCTGGTCATAGCGGCCGCTCTCCATCTTCCAGCTGAAACGGGGTTCCGGAGTATCGATGCCCAAAGGCGCAGTCCTATAATCTACCTGAAGGTCAGCCACTTGGAACGGCTGATCCAGGGTGCGGTTGCAGGAAAACAACGATAGCGCTGCCAGGAGCGCGGTCAACATTTTTTTCATAAATCAGCTTTATTCGTTATTCGGACAAGCGCTGGACTTGTTCCATCACCCGAAGGAAATTGCCGCCGGCAATCAGGCGGATCTCGTTTTCGGAATAGCCGCGCTTGCGCAGTTCAATGATGATCTTCTGCATCTTGCTGATGTCCTCCAGCCCGTCGGGACAGGTTTCGATGCCGTCGAAATCGCTGCCCAGGCCCACATGCTTCACACCCACTAGCTTGACCACATGGTCGATATGGTCTACAATCTTCTTGTACGAAGGCCGCGGGACGGCGTTCATCGCCTCAACGGTCTCCTGCATGCGCCGCTGCAGCTCCGGATCGGACGGGTTCTTCAGCCACTCCACTTGCGTGTCTTCTTCCGCATCGATCAGCGCGGAAACTTTGGCGTTATAATCCTTGTCGAGGAACGACGGGTAGAAATTGATCTGGATGACCCCGCCCTTTTCCGCCAGCGCCACGATCATCTCGTCGGTCATGTTGCGCGGATGCTCGTTGAGCGCCCGGCAGCAGGAATGCGTGGCCACCACCGGCGCCTGGGAGTACTTGAGCACGTCCCAGAACGAATCGTCGGAGATGTGCGATACGTCGATCAGCATGCCGAGCCGGTTCATTTCCGCGACCACTTCGCGGCCGAACGGGCTCAGGCCACCCCAACGAGGCTCCGGCGAGGTGCAGGAGTCGCAGATTTCGTTGCTACGGGCGTGCGTCAGGGTCATATAGGTGATTCCAAGCCGGTTGAACATCCGCAGCAGGGAAAGGTCCTTTTGGATCGGAGCACCGTTTTCCATGCCCATGAAGATGGAAATCAAGCCGTTCTTGGCATTCCGGCGTGCCTGGGCAGGAGTCGTTGTCAGGGCCACCTGGTCCTGATGCTGCTCCACGGCGTCATAGACCCGGGCAATCAATTCCAGGGCACGGCGTGTCGCCTGGTCAGGCGCGAGTGCATTGGATGTATAGATCGCGAAGAAGGAGCCGTTGACGCCTCCTTTCTTCATCCGCGGAAAATCCACGTGGGTAATGGGAAAACTGCCAGGGGTGTAACCCTGTCCAACCCGGCGTCCGAAATCGGCGCCCTTGGCCAGCATCAGCGGGGCGTCGCAATGGGAATCGAGCAGGAACATCATCGCTCCGGCTGTTTACTTGTCGTGCTTGAGCGTAGAGGCGCCCGCAATCTTGTCGGTACGGATCTTCAGATTCTCATCGTCTCCGTAGTACCGGCACTTCGACGCACCGGTCAGTTCCACGGTGAGGGCGCTCGTGGGACGCACCTCTGCAGTGGACGCGCCGGAAGCCTTGACCGAAATGTCTTCCACTTCGAAATCCTCAGCCAACAATTTGGAGGCGCCGGAAGCAACGGCATCCAACTCCGTCGCTTCGCCGGAAAGCTCCAGGCGGGAGGCCCCGGATAAGTCCACGTCCACATCGCCGGAACGGAGGCTCACGACAGCCTTCGAAGCCCCCTTGAGACTGACCACAACCTCAGGCGCTTTGACATTCAGGTTTTTGATTTCACTACCGCCTTTCAATTCAATGACGAAGCGGTTCATGGGGTTGGTGAACTGGTCGTTGCTGGAGAGCGTGGATGCCCCGGACAACTCGATGCTGGTCAGTTCTGGCATGGAGATGACAGCCTGGACTACCTTGGTGCGGTTCTTTTGCTTGAGGCGGAAAGGCAGGCGCGTGAAAGAAAGTTCCAACACGCCACCCCGGTTCTTGACCAGGAGGAAAGGAAGAAACTCATCGGATATCTCGATCTCCACCTTGAACTCATCGGAGTGCTCGACGACCACTTCGAACGCGCTGGTGGCCTTGATACCGGTGAAATCATCGATTTCGTATACTTTCTTGACCGTACGGGCATCCGCCATGAAGAAGGTGAGCAGCAGGGCCGCAAGGATGAAACAGGTCTTTTTCATAACGCTTTTGTTTTTGATGCTTTGAACAAAGGTTAAAAATACGCAATAAAGCCGAGGTTTGCAAAAATTATGACATTCTTTGCCGGACGACCTCGAACAGGAGCACCGCCGCGGCTACCGATACGTTGAGCGAGCCGGTCTCACCCGTCATCGGAATGCGGGCTCCGACCGTACAGAGGCTCAGCACAGGCTCGGAAATCCCCTTCCCTTCCGAACCCATCACAATAGCGGTTGCCTTCTTGAAGTTGACATCATACATCACATCTTCTGCCTTCTCGCTGGCCGCCACAATCTGGAACTCCGAGTCGCGAAAGTAATAGAGCGCTGTTTTGAGGTTGGCCACGCGGGCCGTCGGAATCCGCAGCAGCGCCCCTGCCGATGTCTTGACTGCGTCGGCATTGATGGCGGCACTTCCCTTGGCCGGTACCACAAGGCCGTCCACCCCGGCGCACTCAGCACTCCGGGCGATGGCCCCCAGATTCCGGACATCACTGATCCCGTCGAGCACCAGGAAAACCGGATTCGCCTTGCGCGAAAGCGCGCCTTCCACCATCTCCTCGAACGGGACGTAATCGATCTGGGCCAGAAACGCCACTACGCCCTGATGGGCGCCGCGGACCAGGTTGTTCAGCTTTTCCAGGGGGACAAACTGGAAAGGGATGTTCCTTTCCGAAAGCTCCTCCACCAACGTGCGGAACTGCTCCCCCTCCAAGCCCTTCTTCAACAACACTTTTTCGAATTTGCGGCCCTGCCGCACCGCATCCGTCACCGGATGCATCCCATAGAGATAATATTGATCGTTGCGGTTTTCCATAACCATCCATGCATGATTTACAAAGGTAATC
>JAFZAF010000015.1 GCA_017548335.1 Bacteroidales bacterium
ATCTTGTCGATGGTCTTTTCGTTGAGTCCCAGATTCTTGACGGCGATACGCGCCATATCCCGGCTCGTCTGGGCATCCATCAGGTGGGTCATGGAACCGCTCTCGATGATGCCCCGGTGGAAGAGACCCTTCGCAGAAGGGGTACCCAGCAGGATGTTGACCTTGCCGCCGCCGCCCGACTGGCCGAAGATGGTCACGTTGTCGGGATCGCCGCCGAAGGCCTCGATGTTCTTGTTGACCCATTCGAGCGCCTTGACCATGTCCATGACGCCCGCCACGCCCGAATACTTGTATTTCTCGCCGAAATCGGAGAGGTCGAAGTAGCCGAGGAAGTTGAGACGATGGTTGATGCTCACCAGGACGACGTCCTTCTTGGCCAGGTTCGTGCCGTCGTAGAACGGAAGCTCGCTGCTCGCGCCCATGGCGTAGCCGCCGCCATGGAGCCAGACCATGACGGGACGTTTCTTGCCGTCGTTGATGCCCTTGGTCCATACATTCAGGTTCAGGCAGTCTTCCGACTGGACGCCGTCATCCCATTGATAGAGGAAGGCTTCGCAGTCGTCCTGCCAGGTGACGCGGGGCGACTGGTTACACTGGTTGCCATAATAGAGCGCGGTCTGGACGCCTTCCCAACTGTCGGGATCCTCGGGCGGCATGAAACGCTCGGCCTTGGCATAGGTGATGCCCTTGAAAGTATAGATGCCGTCCTCGATGTAGCCGCAAAGCGTGCCGTAGGTGGTCTCCACGAGCGCATCCTTAGCGTTGACGATGACGCTGTGCTCCGGATATTTCTCGCCGCAGGCGGCCAGCAGGAGCGCTGCCGCTGCAATGATCAGTAGTCTTTTCATCATTTGAAGATTTTCTGTGCAAAAACGGTCAGATAGACTCTCCAGTTGCGCCAGACATGACCGCCGTCCGACTCGTAGTATTCCACGGGATAGCCTTTTTGTTCACAATAGTTCTTGAGTTTGAGGGAATTGACCCGCACGCCGTCGGCACTTCCCACACCGATCCAGTAGAGATACGGTGCCACCTTCGGGTCCATCTGACGGGCAAGGGCGGCCTCCGCCTCCGGCGTATCGGCCGGGACGGCGCCCGAAAACATGCCGATGTAGCCGAACGTTCCCGGATGGGCCCGCGACACGGCGCACGACTGGCGCGCGCCCATCGACAGGCCGGCGATGGCGCGGTTCTTCCGCCCCTTCTCCACCCGGTAGGTCGATTCCACGAAGGCGATCAGGTCGGGAAAACTCTGCTCGATCTCGACGGTCGAGTCGGAGCGGGAGTTGGCCATAGTGGGCTGGAACATGTTCACGGCATAGCCTGGCGCGGCGTTGTTGTAAAATACGCCGTTGGGCATAACCACGAGCATCGGCTTCGCCTTTCCTTCGGCGATCAGGTTGTCGAGGATCTGGACGGTACGGCCCAGGTCGGCCCAGGCATCTTCATCGCCGCCCGAACCGTGCAGCAGATAAAGGACCGGATATTTGGCCTTTCCCTTCTCGTAGCCCGGGGGCGTATAGATGGAGACACGGCGGTCGGCGCCGAGCTTGTCGCTGTGGTACCATGTCTTCAGCAACGTGCCGTGCGGCACGTCGTGCGTCTCGTAGTACCAGCCCTTGTCGCCCTGTTTCGCACTCATGGTGAAGAAACTGGTCCAGGTGGCGATATCGCGGTTCATGTACATGTTGGCGGGGTCGTTGCGGCGCTCACCGTTCACGATGAAGTTGTACAGGTAGAGCTCGCCTTCCAGCGGAGCCGTCGTATAGCTCCATACGCCGTCAGGGCCTTCCACCATATCCACGACAGTCCGGTCGGGAAGGAAATCACCGGAGATCTTGACGCTCACGGCCTTCGGATTGCGATAGCGGAAGGTCACGGTGTTGTCCGGATTGATTTCGGGCGAAATGACCGGCGCCCGGAACTGCAGCGCCTGCTGGGCCTGCAAGGCCAGGGTTGTCATCAGCAGCGCCGCGATGAGCATGAGTTTTTTCATGACGATGTCCGTTTGATGTTATTTGAACAGCAGCTGGACGAAGGAAGCCAGGTTCCTGCGCCAGACTTTCCACTCGTGGTTGCCCGGATACTGCTCCCAGACCACGCCCTTGAAGTTGTTCGCCTCAAGCTTGTCCTTGAAGTCGAGCATGCCGTCGATCCGGCCGTCCTGCTCGCCGCAGGAGAGGTAGATTACGTCGAAGACGTTGTACTTGGCAGGGTTGGTGTAGAAACCCGGGAAATGGTCTTCGGCGTTGAAAGGCGCTCCGCCAATGGCGGCCGAGCCGATCAGGCCGGAGGAAAAGATGCCCACCGAAGCGAACTTGTCCGGATTGCGGAAAGCGATGAAGAACGACTGTCCGCCACCCATCGACAGGCCTGCCACGGCACGGCCTTTCCGGTTCTTGATGACATTGTAATTCTTCTCGATGTACGGGACGATGTCGGCGACGAGCGAACTGTAGTTGTCGAAGGCAGAAGCATAGGTCTTCACTTCGGCCTTGACGGGAATGCCGAGGGTCTGGGCCGCATACTGGTTGGGATTGCCGTTGGGCATGACCACCAGCATCGGCTTGGCCTTCCCCTGCGCGATCAGGTTGTCGAGGATCTGGCAGGTGCGGCCGAGCGTCGCCCAGGCATCCTCGTCGCCGCCACCGCCGTGAAGCAGGTAGAGCACCGGATACTGGGTCTTCTTGTTGTACTTGTCATAGCCGGCCGGCGTATAGACATACATCCGGCGGGTCATGTCGTTCTCCGCGGAATAGTACCACACGTATTCGACATTGCCGGGCTTCGCGCTCTCCGCATAGACGTCGGCATAGCCGCCGGGAACCAGGAAGGCGTTCATGTAGCGCGATCCGTCCCGCTGTACGAAGACGTTCGAAGGGTCGAGGACCGACACGCCGTCCACGTTGAAGGTATAGGTGTAGAGTTCCGGATCGGGCAGGGCCACGGTCGCGGTCCAGATTCCGTCCTGACCCTGTTCCAGGGGCAGCGCAGCCGGATTGTAGCCGAGCCACGAAGCGCTGACGCTCACCTTGCGCGCTTTCGGCGCCACGAAGCGGAACGTCACGCTGTCGGCCGACAGTTCAGGCGACTTGACCCGCGCCCGGAACATGAGCGAGTTCATCTCCTGCGCCGAAACGCCCTGTAGGGCCGCTAGGCAGCAGGTGAACAGCAGTAGGCTGAGGATTCTTTTCATGGGCTCAGATTTTTACGGTCGTTGTAAGCCGGATGTCGTCGGAAGCGCCACCGAGCAGCAGTTCGAGCGTGCCGCTCTCCAGCGCCCAGTCGTTCGTCTGTTCATTCCAGTAGCGGAGCTCGCTGACGGGAATCTCGAGCGTCACGACCTTCGTCTGGCCGGCATCGAGGGAGACGCGGCGGAAAGCCTTCAGTTCTTTGACGGGCCAGCTGACGTTACCGTCCAGACGGCGGACGTAGAGCTGGGCGACTTCCTCGGCCGGCATCGATCCGGTGTTGCCGAGCTTGAACTTCACCTTGATCACGTCTTTCCCGCCATACTTGGCCTTGTTGGCCTTCATGTCGGAATAGGAGAAGTCAACATAAGAAAGACCATGGCCGAAGGCATACATCACAGGGATGCTCTTGGTGTCGAACCAGCGGTAACCCACCAGCGGACCTTCGGAATAGTAGGCCGTAGCCGGATAACGCACCGGTCCCCTTCTCCGCTGTCCCTGGACATCCTGGCGGTACATGTTGCCGAAGAGGTCTCCCTCCACATCCGCCTTCTGCGGATAGTTGTCAAGCGCATAAGCCGGAGAATCCGCCAGTTTCACCGGGAAAGTGAAAGGCAACTTGCCGGAAGGCGCGACGTTGCCGAAGAGCACGTCGGCCAGGGCGTTACCGCCCTCCAGGCCGTTCCACCAGCCCTGCACCATGGCCGGGATGATTTTGTCGATGCCGGAAATGTCGCAGGGACCGCCGGAGATCATCACGCCCACGATGTTCGGATTGACTTTGGCGATGGCCTCGGCGATGGCTTCCTGGCCGAGCGGAAGGTCGATGTTCTCCCGGTCGGAACCTTCGGTCTCGATCGACTTGTTGGTGCCGAAGAAATACAGGACCAGGTCGGCGTCAGCCGCCAGGGCGAGCGCTTCTTCGAGCATCTTCGGATCGGCCGGCGCGTCGATTTCTGCCGCGACCTCCGGATGCTCCTTGAGGAACTCAGGACCCCGCCAGAAGGCGAACATGCCCATATAATCCTTATAAGCTGGTGCATAGGTAATCTCTACTCCTTCCGGGGCGCGGTTCTGCAGGCCCTGGAGCGGCGTAACTTCGTAAGGCGACTTCACGCCGGCGCCCATACCACCCGACTGGGTGAGGGCCGTGGCATTGCGGCCGATGACCGCAATCTTCTTGACATCCTTCTTGATGGGCAGCACGCCGCCGTTGTTCTTGAGCAGCACCACCGAACGCTTGGCCACCTCATAGGCGGTCGCACGGCTTTCGGGCGTGGAAGCCGTCTCGAGATTGCACTTGTCCGCGGGAATGGCTTCGACCGCGTAGCGTACGCGCAGGATCTCCCGTACCTTGTCATCCACGACAGATTCGGGGACCTTGCCGGCCTTGACCGAGTCGATGAGGGCCGGGCCGAGATAGGTGTCACCGGTCATCTGGACGTCGAGACCGTGGAGTGCAGCACCCATGGTAGAATGGGTTCCGCCCCAGTCGGAGACAGTCATGCCCTTGAAACCCCACTCTCCCCGAAGGATCTCGTTGAGGAGATGTTCGTTCTCCGAGCAGTAGAAGCCGTTCACCTTGTTGTAGGCCGGCATGACTGCCATCGCGCCGCCTTCCTTGACCATCACCTCGAAGGGCTTGAGATAGATCTCGCGCATCGTGCGCTCGTCGACGACCACGTTCACGCTGCCGCGGTTCATCTCCTGGTTGTTCAGGGCGAAATGCTTGATACAAGCAGCCGTTCCGGCGTCCTGGACGCCTTTCACATAACTCAGGCCGAGCGCTGCCGCCAGCACGGGATCTTCGCTGAAATACTCATAGGTACGGCCGCCGACCGGCAGACGCTGGATGTTGACGGCCGGGCCGAGGATGATGTCCTTGCCCCTGCGACGGGCCTCGGTGCCCATGCCTACGCCATACTGGTAGGCAAGGTCTTCCGACCAAGTCGCGGCCAGGGCCGATCCGGTAGGGAAATAGGTGGCCGAGTCCGTGGTCCAGCCGGCAGACATGAACCCGTTCGGGACACCCTCTTCCCGGATGCCGAAAGGCCCGTCACAATATTTGATGTCCTGAATTCCCAGGCGCGGCACACCTTCCGACGACATGTTGGTCTTGCTGTGGAGCATCTGGACCTTCTCGTCGAGAGACAGTTGCGCGATGATCGCATTGATTTCCGCGTCATGGGCGGTCAGTTTCTCCTGCGGCAGGGTTTGCTTCGCGCATCCCGCCAGCAGGAGGACCATTGAAATGATGATAGCTTTCTTCATGCTTTACTTGAAAAGCTGGCTGCCGAATACAACCAGGTAATTGCGCCAGTTTTTCCAGGTGTGGGCACCGTCGGTCCAGAGGACCTGGCAGGGATAATTGTGTTCTTTGAGGAAATCGACGTACTGGTAGGAACCCCGGACGATCGGGTCGGCCGTTCCGCAGGCGACGAAATACAGTTTCGGTTTCTTGGAGAAGAGCACCTGGATCTGTTTCTCGATCGCGGGATCGTTGCGCGTACCCATGGCACCGGAGAAAAGACCGATGTAGCCGATCTTGTCGGGATACAGGTTCGACGTCTGGAAGGTGTGGCCGCCGCCCATGGAGAGGCCGCACATGGCCGTGTTCGCGGCGCCTTTCAGCACACGGTAGTTCTTCTCGACATAGTTCATGATGTCGGGGAAGGACTCCGGAATGCTGGCCTTGCCGCGCATGCCGCGTTCCGGCGCGCCCGACATGGATGCCTGATAGAGGCCCGCTTCCCATTCGCCCGGCGCAGCCGCGCACATCGGGTTGCCGTTCGGCATGACCACGATCATCGGCTTGCACTTGCCTAAGGCGATCATGTTGTCCATGATCTGGGCGGCCCGGCCGAATTCGAGCCAGGCGGTCTCATCGCCGCCGGCACCGTGGCAAAGATACAGGACGGGGTATTTATCTTTCCCCTTCTCGTATCCCGGAGGCGTATAGACCGCCATCCTGCGCGACATGCCGAGCGTCGGGCTGTCGTACCACACGAAACTCACGTTGCCGTGCGGCACTTTGTTGTTGCTGTACATGTAGCCGGTATCCCCTTCCTTTTCGGAGATGAGGAACCAGTTGGTCCACACGGTCATGTCGCGTTTCCGGAACTGGTTGGAAGGGTCTGCGTACGGCAGGCCGTCCACCCGGAAGATATAGGAATAGAGCTCGGGGGCAAGGGGTCCGTCCGTGGTGTATTCCCAGATGCCGTCTTTCCCTTCCTTCATATCGACCCAGATGGGGACTTCCGTGACGTAGCCGTTGTTGTCGGCAATGTGATGCGGCAGGAAGTCACCCGTCAGGCGGACGGTCACCGCCTTGGGCGCATAGACGCGGAAGGTCACGGAGTTGTCGTCGTGGATGTCCGGGGACTTGAGCTCGACGGCCGTACCCATGAGGTTCTGCTGCGCGAAGGAGAGCATCGCACACGACAGGAACGCGAGTATGGAGAGGATTCTTTTCATCGTACCGATCAATAACCGGGGTTCTGGACGATCTGGTCGTTGAGACGCACCTCGTTGGCCGGGAACGGGAGCAGTTCGTGCTTGCCTTTCTTGTAGCCGCACTTGTCGGCCGGGTTGCCGCAGTCGAAATAGGTGATCGTGCCGTTCTCATGGAAGATGGGCTCCTTCTGGCCGACGTCCTTGAGTTTCTCATAGGTGTCACCCCAGCGCTGCAGGTCCTGGTACAACTGTCCTTCGCGGCAGAGTTCGAAGCGTTTTTCGGCTTTGATGTCGTTGAGCGTGACCGATGCGAGCGCAGGAATCTGCGCCTTGCTGCGGATCTTGTTCACGTATTCCGTGGCCTTGGCGGTGTTGCCGGCGGCCAGATGTGCCTCGGCTGCGACCAGATAGACTTCGGCGAGTCTCATCCACACGTAGTCCTTTGCCGTGCACCACATGGCCGGCGTCTTGTCGCGGGTATAGCGGTCTTTCCACATGTACACGCCTTCACCCATTTGGATAGCGTCGGTGATCAGGCCCAGGCCCATTTCGACCATTTCGTCATAACTCTTGATGCTCTGCTGGAGGCGGTAGCTGTGGCCGTCGTGGGCGAGGAAGTCATCATAGAGCTTACGGGTCGGGGCGCAGAAGCCGAATCCCATTTCGATGCCCCAGGAGGAGATGCCGTCCGGATTCATGCGGTCGGTACGCCAGCCCAGCATATAACCGGTGAAAGAAACCACCGGATTGGCCGGGTCGTTCGGGAAGACACTCTCGAAGAGATTCTCGCAATTGAACTTGTGGGCCATCAGGTTGCGGTCGCCGTATTCGCCGTCGAAGAGCTGATATTTGCCGCTGCCGATGACCTGGTCAAGGACCTGAGCAGCTTCGGCGTTCTTGCCCTGCCAGAGGAGGGCCTTGCCGTAAATAGCCTGTGCATACTGCTTGGAAACGCGCCAGACACTCTTGTCGTTCGCGCCGTTCTTTTCAGGAAGTGCGCCCGAAGAGATGGCGGCGTCCAGATCCTTGTTCACGAGCGCCCAGAGTTCGGCAGGATCGCCATTGGGTTGCTTGTATTCATCCGGCTGGAGGCAGTGGTCCACCAACGGGGGCGTACCCCACATGGTGATGAGTTCAAAATAGGCCCAGGCACGGAAGACCTGCGCTTCGGCAACCGTCCGTTTCGCCACCTTGGAGAGATTGGGATCGACCTTGTCGAGAATCGTGTTGGCGGCGAAAATCAGATTGTACAGGCCTTTGAAATAGCCGCTGATCGTCCCGTCTTCCGAGTCGAAGGTGTATTCAGCGATTTTGTCCATGCCGCTGTTGTCGCCATGCTGGCCGCCGCCGGCCCAGAAGTCGCCGTCGAGCAGCGGTTTGAGCAGGATGGCGCTGCTTTCCAGCGACCGCATGTTGATATAGAGGTTCGAGGATGCCGTTTCAATTTCGGCATCGGTGGAATAATAGGTGTCGACGCTGACGACGCCATGCTGGTCGATGTTCAGCAAGTCCGAGCAGGATGCTGCCGAAAAAGTCAGAGCGGCAAGCAATACGATGAATCCGATATATCTTTTCATGATTGTTTCCTCCTATGTGATTAGAACGTGATATTTACACCGAAAACGACCTTTTTGGAGTTCGGGAAAGCGCCCATGTCGACGCCGAGAGCCTGACCGATACCGGCCACTTCAGGATCGAAGCCCGGATATTTGGTGAAGATGAAGAAGTCGTCCAGCGAACCGTAGACACGGAATTTGCTGATCTTCACGAATTCCGTAAAGCGCTTGGGAAGCGTGTAACCGAGCTGGATCTGCTTGATCTTGAAATAGTCACCCTTGTACACATTGGCACTCGACTGCATCCAGTCGGTGTAACCGCCAGCATTGGCGCGAGGCCGCGTTCCCTGGGTGTTGGTCGGCGTCCAGCGGTCGTCCACGACGAATTTGAGTTTGTTGACGGCGTAGTCTACACGGTCAAGCGCGCAGAAGATCTGATGTCCCGCGGCGCCGGAACCGAAGACCACGACATCGAAGCCTTTATAGTCCGCCGTGAGCGTAAGGCCGAAATTGACCTTCGGGATACCGGAGCCGATGTCGGTCTTGTCGGCAACCGTCACCACGCCGTCTCCGTTCGTATCTTCGAAGATGGGTTCACCGTTGGAAGAATCGATGCCCTTGAACTTGTAGCCGTAGAAGTGCCAGGCAGGATAGTCTTTTTCGAACCGGGTGATCGAGGCGAAACGGTAGGTGACGCCCTGGATACCGTTTTCGAGTGCCGGGTGGAGATAGGTGACGCGGTTCTTGAGCGTCGCCATGTTGCCCCGGATGCCGTAATGGAAGTCACCGATGGCATCGGTCCAGCCGACTTCGAGTTCGAGGCCGGTGTTGTTCACGTTACCGGCGTTCATGGGCGACTCGGAGACACCGACGATGGTGGAGGAGGTGAAGCCCGAGACGATCAGGTCCTTGGTCGTTTTCTTGTACCAGTCGCCGGAAATCGTCAGGCGGTCGTTGAGGAAACGGGCGTCGAAGCCGAGGTCGACCTGCTCGGAAGTCTCCCACCGGAGGCCGCTGTTGCCGGTCGAGGAAGGCGTACTGGCCGCAGTATAGCCGCCCGTAAGGCCTTCAGGATAGCTGCCAGCAGCGGTGATGACGCTGGCGTACTGGTAATTGCTCAGGTTCGCAGTCGAACCGTTGCGGCCCCAGCTCGCACGGAGTTTCAGATACGGGATTACCCGTTTGGCGTTTTCCATGAAGGGCTCTTCGGAAATCGTCCAGCCGGCGGAAACGGCCGGGAAGTAACCCCAGCGGTTGGCTATCGGAAGGACGGAAGAGTCGGCGGCGTCGGCACGGAGGGAAGCCTGGGCGATGTAGCGGTTCTTGTAGTTCCAGCTGACACGTCCGTAGTAGGAGTTGTTTCTCGTGTAGATGGTTTCACCCCCCGCGAGCGTGCGGGCGACCGTAGGCGTCGCGTACGCGAAATAATAGTAGAGCGGGTTGTTGCTCAGGACGCCGAGATCGGTGTCGGAACCGGTGGTGGTGCCCGATACGTAGTTGTTGAGGTTCTCGCTGTAGGAAGTACCGGCCATCAGGTTGATGTCGTGGCCTCCGACATTGAACGAGTAGTTGGCGAAGTTCTCCCACTGGTAGTAGCGGGTAACATTGTTGCGCGCATTGAGGCCGACGTAGTTCTGTTTTACATAGTCGGTCGCATAGAAATCGATGGAGTAGCCGTAGGTGGACTGGGCTCCGTATTTGTAAGCCAGACGGGAGGTAATGACCAGGCCCTTGATGGGCTTCAAATTGAGCGCGGCCGTTCCGTTGATGCCGAAGGTCTGGGTTGCGGAGTATTGGGCGTCGCGGTGGATGAGCGGGTTGACGTTCTCGTTGAGATTGAACGCGGAGATACCGTAATAGCCCTGTTCGTCTCCCAGCATCTTATGCTTGGTAGGATCGTTGAGGATGGCCCGCATGTTGGCGGGGAGATTGTTCTCGGAATAACGGACGGCGGTGAGCGGGTCAAGCTGCAGGGCCGCGAGCACCGCGTTGTTGGATTCGCGGTTGGTCTCCGATCCGCCTTCCGGGATGCTCCGGATGGAAGACTGGTGGATCTGGTTGTTCAACTGGATATCGAGCCACGGCTTGATGTTGTACGTGGCGTTGATCATGCCGGTGATGCGCTTGTGCGTATCCGAATCGCCCACGAACATGCCGTTGTTGTCGAGGAAGGTCAGCGAGGCATAGATGGAGCCCTTGTCGTTGCCGCCTTCGAAGCCCACCTTGTGGCGCTGCTGCATCGAATGCGTGAAGACGGCGTCCACCCAGTCCGTATCGGTCTTGCCGTCCCAGTTGGCGGAATAGAAGGCATCGTCGAACTTGCCGAACTCCTTATAATATTGCATGTATTCCTGCGCGTTCATCACGGCAGGGATCCGGCCGAGGCTCTGTGAAACCAATTGGCCTTCGTAGCTGATCTTGCCGTCGCCCTTGCCGCTCTTGGTGGTAATCAGAATGACGCCGTTACCGGCACGTGCGCCGTAGATGGCAGCCGAAGCAGCATCCTTGAGGACTTCCATCGACTGGATGTCGTTCGGGTCGACGTTGTTGATGCTGTTGGTAATACGGCCGTCGACGACATAGAGCGGGTCGGACGTACCGTTGGAGCTGATACCGCGGATGCGCACCGCAGGAGCGGCGCCAGGCCTGGCGGAGTTGGTGTAAAGCTGTACGCCTGCCGTCTTGCCCTGAAGGACCATTTCGGCGGAAGAGACCGAGCGGGAAACGATGTCGCTTTCCTTCACGGTGGATATGGCGCCTGTCAAGTCGCTCTTGCGCTGTACGCCATAACCCACGACGACCAGTTCATCGAGGAATTCGGCCGATTCGACAAGGACGACGCGCATGCCGTCCACTGCCGGCAGCTCTTGGGTAACATAGTTGAGCGCGGCGAATTCAAGAATCGCACCGGCAGGAACATTGATCGTGAAATTACCGTCGATGTCGGTAGCCACGCCGTTGCTGGTGCCTTTCTGGATGACACCGGCGCCGATGACGCCCAGCCCCGTTTCATCGACGACAGTTCCGGAAATCTTGACAGTCTGGGCCGAGGCGCTCCAGGCGGAGAGCATCAGCAGGCAGACTGCGAGAAGCATGCTGTGTCTGAAAAAAACGCTTTTCATGGTGTGTGTTTTAGAGTATGTGAAAATGTGAGTCAATTTCTTTTTGACAAAATTACCGCGTCGCCCACGAAAAAAGAAACACGCCAGTCCATTGTTCAACAACGTCGTACAATCGAAAACATCTCCGTCCAAAACATAGCACGAGCGTCCAAAAGCCTTGATTCACCACACCATTTTGTTATCTTTGTCTTATGAAACGCTGCTTTGGACTTTTTCTCTTGGTCCTCCTTGCCGCCGGCTGTGCAAAACAAGGCATCCCAGTCGGTACGGACACGGGCTACATCGTGGACAACATCGGGGACAATGTCATCAACGGTTTCCTTTTCGACCGCAACGGCTATGTGTGGATGGTGCCGTCTTCCGGGCGATATCTCTTTAAGACGGACGGAAGCATCTTCATCCGTTACGAGTCCGATCCCGATACGCCCGGCAGCCTTTCGGCCAGCAAGGTCAACGACGTGACCGTCGATGCGCAGAACCGGGTATGGGTCGCCACGCAGAAAGGCGTGGACCTTTACGACCAGGCCCGCGGCTGTTTCGACCATATCCCTGTGGAAGACAACAACAACTATGTCATCGACATCGCCCATGGCGGCGAGGGACGTATCGCCATCGTCACACGCCGCGGCCTCTTGGAACGGAACGAAGAAAGCGGCCGTTTCGTCCGAAAGATCCAGATCCCCCAGTTGACTGCTAGCGAACCCTACCTGGATTTCGACAGTACCGGCAACCTGTGGCTCAGGCTGGACAACAGCCTGACCTGCTACGACGAAAACTATAACCAGCTATTCAAAAAGGATTATACCCGTCTGGCAGGCAGGCCGGTCTTTGACGGCAGCAAATACGTATGGGTGAACGACGGAGAGCGGCTTCGCACCATCAACATCCATTCATTCAAAGAGTCGGATGCCAGCGACCTGTTTCCGGAACTGGCCGGGATCCGGCCCGGGACCCTGCTCAAGGTCCGTGACGGCATCCTGGTCGTCAACAGCACGACCGGTCCGTTCCTCGTGGACCTGTCCCGTGATACCGCGACAGACCTGGCGCATGCCGAAGGACGGGAGAAGACCATCCTGGAGTATGCGCAGGCTGGCTGCCGTGCCCTTCAGATGGGTCCGAACGGCAATTTGTGGATCGCCAACCGGGAAGGTGGATTCAAGCACCATTTCTTCAACTGGAAACAGGAACCTTCCGACAAGGCGTATCTCGATTTTCTGGCTTCCGGCGACGTCCAGTCCACCGCACAGGACAAGCACTTCATCTGGCTCGTGTCAAACGGCAGGATTGCGGCTTTCGACAAAGAAAGCGAACAGTTCACCAGCGTCCAGGATCTCCGGAACCTGACCGACATTAACGTCGCCACCCTCTCTGTCGGAGCGGACGGACACCTCCTTCTTTGCGGCCATGCCCGCGCCGCCAGGCCGCTGGAGCTGTTCACCACCGGCCCGGATGGAAGCCTGTCCTTCGAAAAGCGTTTCAAACTGCCCTATGTCGGTATCGGTACGATCGGAAACGACGGACATATCTATGCCGTAGGAACCGGCACCGTGATCATGCGGGTGGAAACGGACGGAACCATCCGGGAAATCACCAACCTGTTCAACGACTACGCCTGCTATGCGACCCTGCTCAAGACACTTTCGGATGGTACGATCCTGATCTGTTTCACCGACCACGCTCCCGTCATCTTTCATCCGGAAGACGAGCACGTCGAGATGCTGGACACGGAAGGTCTCGACCAGGTTTATTTCTCATCCTTCGCCGAAGATGCGCTGGGGCGCGTCTGGATCGGGTCCACCGACAAGGGGCTATTCCTCTACGATAAGTCCGACGGCAGTTTCGAGAAGGTGGACAACTATCCGGAAACGACCGTGAACAGCCTGGCTGCCGACCACGATGGAAACCTGTTCGCCATCGGCAATTACAGCGCCGTCTACCGTTTCGGGGGTGATCCGGAAGGGGGAGGAAGGCCTGTCTGGGCGGATTATTCGGATTTTCCGAAGGCCCGCCGCCTTTTCCCGCTCCCGGACGGAACCGTGGCTCTGGTCGGTCAAGGTCAATACGAATGGTTCAACGAAGAGCGAGTCAATGCATCCCAGGCCGCTGATTTGACGACGCACATCTACCTGACTTCGGGGAAACGCATCCTCTGTTCGCTCTGCGAAGACGACTATCCCGACAACCGGGTAACCCTGCACCTTGACCGTAACACGGAAGACCTCAACCTGTTCCTCGGCGTCATGGACCGGGCCAATCCCTTCTCGCGACATGCTTTCTTCTACGACATCAATCATTTCCGTACCGGCCAGCGCGAGTCTTTCGACAAGCCGCAGATTCCCCTTTACGGCGTCAGCCGTCCCTTCAACACGGTACGCTTCCAGGTAACGGACAAGAACATGGCCGCCAGCACTGCGCCCTTCACCATCCGGGTGTGGATGAACCTGCTCCCGCTGGAGATCATCGGCTCCATCCTCCTTGCACTGCTGGTTTCCACCGCCCTCATCTTCTGGCTCCTGTCCCGGAAGAAGAAACAGGAGGCCGAGGAGGAGAAGATCAAGCGCGAGATGACCGAGAAGCTGAACATGGAGAACATCGATTTCTTCGCGAACATCTCCCACGAGTTCCGGACGCCGCTGACCCTCATCCACGGCGCCGCATCTTCCCTGAAGACCGAGGATAACCGGGCCCTGGGCATCATCCGGCGCAACACAGAGCGGATGATGCGGCTGGTGAGCCAGATGCTGGATTTCAACAAGCTCGACCACGGCATCCTGAAACTCCACGTCAAGGAAGAACCCGTCATGGACATCATCCGTGCGGTGAAATCTGATTTCGAGATCGGCGCATCCGTCAAAGGCCTGCAACTGAACCTGGAGACGGATGTGGAGGACAAGTCGGGCTACGTGGACAGGGACAAGCTGGAGAAGATCCTCTACAACCTCTGCTCCAATGCCGTCAAATATACGCCCCCGGGCGGCCAGGTGGACCTCTCCGTCTCTGTCACGGAAGACGACACCCTGCAAGTCAGTGTCGCCGACACCGGCATCGGCATTCCCGAAGATGCCCTGGAAGCCGTCTTCGACCGCTTCTACCGCACCAAGGGCACGGGAAAAGCCGGCGGCACGGGCATCGGCCTGTATTATACCCGCGCCCTGGTCAACCTGCACCACGGCAACATTCGCGCAAATGTCCGGAAAGAGGCAGACAAGGTCATCGGTTCCATCTTCTCGTTCTCCCTTCCTTTGCGGAAGGACGTTTACAGCGAGGCGGAATTGGGCGGCGGTTCGGACGCCGCGACGAGCCTCGACGCGAACGACCATCTCAGCGAATACGTAGAGGAAGCCGCGGAAGCCGGCGCCGACAGCAGCAAGCCTTCGGTGATGCTCATCGACGACGACTATGAGATCGTGTATTATCTGAAGAACCTGCTGTCCGACACCTACAACGTGTATTTCCGCTTCGACGCCATGAGCGGCTACAAGATGATCGAAGAAGTGCAGCCCGACATCATCGTCTGCGACATGATGATGCTCGAGATGGACGGCCTGCAGCTCTGCCGCATGGTCAAGGAGAACCTCTCGATGAGTCACATCCCCTTTGTGATGTTGACGGCCAAGTCCACGATGCAGGACCAGATCGACAGCCTCGGGGCCGGCGCCGACGCCTACGTCGTCAAGCCTTTCGAGCCGGGCTACCTGATGGCGCTCATCAAGTCGATGATCGACAACCGCAACCGCGTCCGGAAGATGCTGGGCTCCTCCCTGTCCGTGCCCAAATCCTCGAAGGAAGTCCTCAGCGGGCAGGACAACGACTTCATGGAAAAACTCTACGACATCATGAAGAAGAGCCTCCACGACGGCGAACTCGACATCGACACCGTGGCCGAAAAACTGGGCGTCAGCCGCTCCAAGTTCTACTACAAGGTAAAAGCCCTGACCGGCCAGACCCCCAACGAGTTCTTCACGACCTACAAACTCAACTACGCCGCCGAGATGATCAAGCAGGGCAAGTATAAGATTTCAGCGATTGCCGACATGCTCGGCTTCAGTTCCTCTTCCCACTTCGCCGCCCTCTTCAAGAAACAGTTCGGCACCCTCCCCAGCCAGTACGTCAACGACTGACACCCCGCACGGGGGTACGAAAAAAGCCTGGCATCAGCCAGGCTTTGTACCCCCGTGCGGAATCGAACCGCAACCGTCAGAACCGGAATCTGAAATTCTATCCATTAAACTACGGAGGCCGGTTTGTGACTGCAAAGATATTGTTTTTTCTTGAAGAAAACGCTATATTTGCAAATTGTTTAGCGGAATTTCCAAACAAATCATAACATAGATTCCTACAATATGGCTCGTGAAATCAAATTCTCGCTCGTTTATCGAGACATGTGGCAGTCTTCCGGCAAGTACACCGCCCGTGTTGACCAGCTGCAAGAGATAGCTCCAGTAATCATCGACATGGGCTGCTTCGACCGCGTTGAAACCAACGGCGGTGCCTTCGAACAGGTGCAGCTCCTCTATGGCCAGAACCCGAACAAGGCCGTCCGCGCCTTTACGGAACCGCTTCACAAGGCAGGCATCCAGACCCACATGCTCGACCGCGGCCTGAACGCCCTCCGCATGTATCCCTGCCCGGTCGACGTGCGCAAGCTCATGTACAAGGTCAAGCACGCCCAGGGCGTCGACATCACCCGTATCTTCGACGGCCTGAACGATGCCAACAACATCATCCCTTCGATTAAGTACGCCATCGAAGGCGGCATGATTCCGCAGGCCTCCCTGTGCATCACCTACTCCCCCATCCACACCGTGGAGTACTACACCAAACTGGCCGAGAAACTCATCGAAGCCGGCGCACAGGAAATCTGCCTCAAGGACATGGCCGGCATCGGCCGTCCCTGGTCGGTGGGACAGATCATCGCAGGCATCAAGAAGAGCCATCCCGAAATCGTGGTCCAGTACCACGGCCACACCGGCCCCGGCTTCTCCGTGGCTTCGATGCTGGAAGCGGCCAAGGCCGGCGTCGACGTGCTCGACGTAGCCATGGAACCGCTCTCCTGGGGTAAGATCCACCCCGACGTGATCACCATCCGGGCCATGCTCAAGGATGCCGGCTTCCAGGTGAAGGACATCAACATGAAGGCCTATATGGAAGCCCGCGCCCTCACGCAGAAGTTCATCGACGACTTCCTGGGCTACTTCATCGAGCCGACCAACCATCACCTCACCTCCCTGCTGGTGGGCTGCGGCCTCCCGGGCGGCATGATGGGCTCCATGATGGCCGACCTCAAGGGCGTCCACCCGGCGGTGAACATGTACCTCCGCAACAACGGCAAGCCGGAAGTTTCGCTCGACGACCTCGTGGTGAAACTGTTCGAAGAGGTCGAATACGTATGGCCGAAGGTCGGTTATCCGCCGTTGGTGACCCCGTTCAGCCAGTATGTGAAGAACATCGCCCTGATGAACATCATGGCCGAAGCGCAGGGTAAGCCGCGCTACAGCCTGCTGACCGACAAGAGCATCTGGGGTATGATCCTCGGCAAGAGCGGCAAGCTTCCGGGCGAAGTCGCTCCGGAGATCAAGGAACTCGCCGCCAAACAAGGCTTCGAATTCTTCGAAGGCGACGTCCAGGCGCTCTATCCAGACGACATGGACGAATACCGCAAGGAGATGAAGGAGAACGGCTGGGAACTCGGTCCCGACGACGAAGAACTCTTCGAGCTCGCCATGCACCCGACGCAGTACCGCGACTACAAGAGCGGCGCCGCCGAGAAACGCTTCCTGCACGACCTGGAAGCCGCCCGTGCCAAAGCCGGCGCTCCGATCATCGTCGAGCGCCCGGTCGTGGAGCGTCCCGCCTTCGACATCGAAAAATACACCGAGGAGCATCCCGATGCCCAGCCGATCCAGGCCCCGGCCGCCGGTACCCTCACCTGGACCATCGATCCCGCCGGCGAATCGGTCGCCCCGGCCATCGGTACCAAGATCGAGGAAGGCAAGCCGGCCTGCTGGGTCCAGGCCTACTACGGCAACGAGGAATGCAAGGCCCTCAAGAGCGGCCGCATCGTCTCGATCAACGCCAAACAGGGCGACAAGGTCGTCAAGGGCCAGATTGTCGGCTTCATCGAATAAAAAAGATGCCCGGCTTGACCGGGCATCTTTCTCTCAATTCAGGAGTTCGATCGCGGGATCGAGCTCCTTTTTCAGTTTCGGGACGTCGATCTCGAAATAGTGATAGGCGTAGAGGTACTTGGGCTTGATGAGGTTCGCGGCCTTGAGGAACTCTTCGTCGGTCATCGTGTAGGGCAGGTTCTTCGGGAGGAAGGCCAGGTCGATTTTCGGCAGGTCCTGCATCTCGGGAATCGGCTCGGTATCACCGGCCAGATAGACCTTGAAACCGTCGAAATCGAGCACGTAGCCGTTGCCGACGCCGCGCGGGTGGAACAACTGTCCCGCCGGATTGCGGCGGTTTACGTTGTAGGACTCCACGGCGGCGATCTCAATGCCCTCCCACGTACAGAACTGGTCGTTGGCCAGCACCGTGTAGCGGTCATCGACGCGCCCCACGTTCTCGCTCACGATGAAATCGGTATCCGGAGTTTCAATTTCGGAGAAAGCCTTTTCATCGTAATGGTCGTAGTGGTTGTGCGTGATCAGGATCAGGTCGGCCGGCGTCATGCCCTTGAAGGAGCAGACCTCGCTGTACGGATCGACATAGATGACCTTGTCACCTATGTCGAACCGCACGGAGGCGTGGCCCAGCACCTCGACCCGAAGGTCACCCATCGGTGTCGGGAACGTTTTCATATCAATAGCCCGGGTTCTGCTGGATGTTCGGGTTGGCGTTGATCTCGTCCTGGCTGATCGGGAGGATGCAGCGGAAGAACGTACGGTCGATCGTCGATTCGCGGTAGGACGTCGAAGTACCGAAGCCCCAGGCGTCATCCTCGAAATTGATCTTGCGGTTCTGGCGCATCTCCTCGAAGAAGAGTTTGCCTTCGCCCAGCAGTTCACGACGGTATTCATCGAAGATGGCATCGAGCGAGACATTGCCGGACGTCCATTCTCCCTGATTCGGGTTACGCACGGCAATGGCGTTCAGCAGTTCGGCCGCCTTGCCTTTGTTGCCGCTCTGGAAATAGCATTCCGCCGCCAGCAGATAGATTTCGGAGAGACGGATCACCTTCACATTGACCGCCGTGGAAGTGGACTTGCCGTCGCCGGCGAGGGACGGGCTGCCGCTGTACTTGTAGCAGCACACCGGCCAGTTGCTGCGCTCTTCTTCACCGTACATGTGGTCGTAGTCCATCACGCCCCAGCGAACGTCGGCATCGTCCATGATCTGGTGCCAGTATTCGCTGGCGCTGAAGCAGCCGTACGCCGAGGAGTTGCCGTGATTCTTGCGACGGAACAGGACGCCGTAGGAGCTGCCGCCCAGGTCGCCTTCGCTCGGGTAGATACCCAGTTCGAAAATAGACTCGGCTCCGTTCTGCTTCGTCCAGGAAGCGACCCATTCGGACGGTTTGTACAGGCTGTACACGCCGCTGTCGATGACATTGGCGAAAGCCGAAGAGGCTGCCGAATAGTTGTCCATGTACATGTACACCTTGCCCAGGATGGCCTGGTTCGCATAGTAGTTGATGTAGCCGAGGACCTTCTTCTTAGCGAGCAGCGGGGCTGCCGTGTTCAGGTCGGCGAGAATCTGCGTATAGGCTTCTTCCACCGTGCTGCGCTGCAGCTGGGCACCCGCGTCGACGGGCTCCGTGACTACGGCGATACCGAGGGCCGACTTGTTCATGTTGTACGGCTGGCCGTAAACGCGCACCAGGTCGAAATGCATCAGGGCGCGGGCGGTATAGGCCTGGCCGAGAATGTTATCGAGGCCGGAAGAAGTGTTTCCGTCAGCCTTGAGCTTCTCGATGTTGACGATGATGTTGTTGGCCTGCAGCAGGCAGTTGTAGATCTGCGACCAGATGCCCGAGTAGGTGTTCGAAACCTGCGTGTGGGCGAAATAGTACATATTGGAGCCCGTGTAACCGGCCGTGTAGATGGTGAAGTCACCGCCCCTGGCATCGCCGAAGAGCATGAAGTTCTGGCCATAGTAGCTCGAAGAGGTCATCTTGCGCAGCAGACCGTTGAGCATGACCTGGGCATCCGACTCACTCGTGATGCAGGTTGAGGAATCCGCCTGGTTGCTCGGGGCGATATCCAGGAAACCTTCGCAGGAGACAAGCGTCAGCGCGCAGAAGAACGAAAGGATGATTGCTATCTTTTTCATGATTGTTTCCTCCTGTGATTAGAATGAGAATTCAAGGCCGAAGGTATAGGTCTTTCCGATCGGGGTTTCCCAGCCGCGGGTACCGTACTGGTTGACCTCGGGATCCGCGTCCTTGTATTTGGCAAACGTCAGGAGATTGCCGCCCGTGAAGTACACGCGGAGGTTGTTGACGGAAATCTTCTTCGTGAGGACAGACGGGAAGGTGTAGGAGAGCGTGACGTTCTTCAGGCGGAGGAACGTGGCGTCGTGCAGGTGGCGGGAGCTGCGCTGCATGGCGTCTTCCAGGTCGGTACCGCGAAGTTTCGGCTGCGTACCGGACGTATTGGACTCCGTCCACATGTTCTCGAAATAGGCCTGGGAACGGATACGGTTCCAGTAGTAACCGTCATCCGCCACGTCGCGCCAGGCACCGTTGGCCAGCTGGCCGCCGATCTTGTAGTTGAAGTTCAGTGCAAGGCTCAGGCCCTTCCAGGCCACGTCGGTGTTCAAGCCGCCGAACACGAACGGGTTGGCATCGCCGATGATCACTTCATCCGCGTCGGTCAGGTCGTACACGACATTGCGGCCATTGAGCGTGATGTCCTTGTTGTCGTTGTTGGAATACCAAAGGTTCGCACCGGTCGAAGTTTCGACACCGGCCCACTCGCGGCCGTAGAAAGCCAGCGTGGACTCACCCTCGCGATAGATGAACTTCGCGCGGTCGTCGTCGCCCGTCGGGTCCCACCAAATGATATCCTGGCCGCCGTACAGCTCGGTGACCTTCGATTTCAGGAAGGAACCGTTGATACCGGCGCTCCAGCGGAAGTTGGAGTTGCGGATGATGTCGCCGGCGAGTTCGAACTCAATACCGTGGTTGTTGATGGAACCGACGTTCTGCAGCGTGGAACTGAAACCGGTGATGGTCGAGATGGGAACATCCTGCAGCAGGTCTTTGGAATCACGGTTGAAGTATTCGACGCTGCCCGTGATGCGGTTGTCGAAGAAGCCGAATTCCAGGGCGAAGTTGGAGGTGTAGCTGGTCTCCCAGGAAAGGTTGGCGTCAGCCGCATTGATCAGGCTGCCGCCCGGGCTTTCCATGTACTTGTTGTTGTAGCCGGCAAGGGAACGCCAGCCGTAGTTGCTGCTCGGGAGCGTACCGTTGACACCGTAAGAAGCGCGGAGACGGAGGTTGCTGAGGACATCCTGGTTCTGCAGGAACGGTTCGTTGCTGATGCGCCAGGAACCCGCAACCGACCAGAAGTTACCCCAACGCGATGCGGCGCCCAGACGGGAACTGCCGTCACGACGGAAACTGGCCGACAGGTAATACTTGTTGTCGTAGTTGTACTCGGCACGGGAGAGGATGGACATCATCGAATAGCCCCAGTAGTAGGCATTCGCGTCGAGGGTACCGGCGGTAGCGACCGTGTGGAGGGCACTGACCGGGAGGTCCTTGCCGGTGGAGCGCATAAACTCGGTATTGTTCTTCTCCGCCTCGAAGCCGACAAGAGCGGAAACGGTGCTCTTGCCGAACTCTTTGTTGAAATTGAGCGTGGACGACGATACCAGTTTCTGGTAGTCGGTCATCATTTCCGACACGGAGCCGTTGACCGAGGTTCCGTTATAGTGCTCTGCGCTGAACCAGATGTGGTCGCGGACACGGGTATCGTCGTAGGAGAAGACGGTGCGGAAGTTCAGCCAGTCGGTGAACTTGATGGTGGCCGTCTCGCTCACGGAAACCTTGAGGGTCTTGGAGCTGTTTTCCCACAGGTCGTTGTAGTACAACTGGTTCTGGGCAAGGGAGGCGTAACGCGACTTCCAGGGATCGCCCGTCTTGTAGTCATCCGGCCAGTAGAGCGGCCACAGCAGGTTGCGGGTCTGCATAAAGTAGTTGGCGCCGGTGCTGCGGGTATCATTGAAACCGGACTTGTCGGTGTGGGCCAGGCTCACGTTGGTCGCCAGTTCGAAATGGCGGCCGACTTTCTGGTCCAGGTTGACGCGGCCGCTGATACGGTCGAAGCCGTTCACATAGACACGTCCCTGGTCCTTCGTGTAAGCGAAGGAAGTATAATAGTTGCTGGTCTTCGAACCGCCGCTGACGCTCACGTCATAATTCTGATAGACCGCCGTGCGGAAGTAAGCGTCGTCCCAGTCGAAGAAGATGACGTTGCCGTTGGCATCGGTACGTTTCAGTTTGCCATCCGTCTTGGCTGTGATCTTGATGTGGCCATAACGCTCGGTATCATCCTTGGTCAGGTCATAACCGAACTGGTTCCACTTGCTGTTCAACTGGCTCAGGGCATAGCTGCTGGCGTATTCCTGCGTCCGGCCGCCCGAAACGCGGTAGTCCCAGAAGATCTGGTACAACATGTCGACGTTGTCCTGCGCAGAGGCCGTCTCGAAGTTGTCGTAAGCCCAGGAAGGTGTCAAACCGACCGACGTACGGAACGTGACCGTAGGCTTGCCTTCGCGGCCGCGCTTGGTGTTGATCAGGATCACGCCGTTGGCGGCGCGGGAACCGTACAGCGCGGATGCGGCGGCATCCTTCAGCACGGTGATGGACTCAATATCGTTCGAGTTCAAGGTAGCCATCACATTGTTAGTGGCATAGATCTCGCCGGACATCTGGCCGGTGTTACCCGAAACGGTCGGCACACCGTCGATGACGTAGAGCGGCTCGTTGGAAGCGTTCATGGAACCGATACCGCGGATGCGGATTTCGGAAGCCGAACCGACCTGGCCGGAAGACTGGGTGATCTGCATGCCGGCTACCTTGCCGGTAAGTGCCTGCTCAAAAGAGACGGAAGGCACATCCTTGATGGATTCCTGCTTCACGACGGAAGCTGCGCCGGTGTAGGTGCCTTTCTTCGCGGTACCGTAGGCGACCACGATGGTCTCTTCAAGCGCTTCGGCATCGGGCCGGAGCAAGACGTTGATGGAAGCGCGACCGTCCACGGCCACCTCCTGGGTGACATAGCCGATCGAGCTGAAAATCAGGGTGGCGTTCCGCGGCACTTCGAAAGCGTAGTTACCGTCGGCATCCGTCGCAGTGCCGGTCATGGTTCCCTTGAGCTGGATGGAGGCAAAGGGGACCGTTTCGCCGGTCTGTGCGTCTGTCACCGTACCCCGGACCGTGATGTTCTGGGCGAACGCAACGCCGCAGACCAGCAGGGCTGCCAGGCAGGTGAACACTAATTTCAATTTCCTCATAAGTTGGTTATTTTAGGATGAATGAATTGTTTTCAAGCTTGATTCTACAAATTTATACAAAATAATCCGCAAAAACCAGCAAAGTTTCGCGACGAAATCCGTTTTTACCTTTTTTTTATTAAATTTGTGAAAGCACATTTCAGAAACACTTAACCAACCTATACTATTCCGCTTATGAAGAAACTATTCGCAGCAGCGCTTCTGGTGCTCCTTTGCAGCACCGCGATTGCGCAGAACAGGGTGACGGGACGCGTCACCTCTTCAGAAGATGGAAGCCCCATTCCTTTCGCCAGTGTGGTGGTGAAAGGGACCATGAACGGCGTAGCCACGGACGACGGTGGTGTCTTCACACTCACCGGTGTCCCGGCTGGCGCCATCCTGGAGTTTTCATCGGTCGGTTTCCTGACCCAGGAAGTCCAATGGGACGGCAAACCTGCGGTCAACGTCATCCTCGCTCCGGACCGGGAATCCCTGGAAGAAGCGATGGTCGTCGCCTACGGTACGGTCAAAAAAGGATCTTATTCCGGATCGGCGGCTGTCGTGAAGCAAGAGTCCATCAAGGACGCACCGGTCGTGAGCTTCGAACAAGTGCTCGCCGGTAAGGCCCCCGGTGTCCAGGTCGCCTCCTACTCCGGCCAGCCGGGTGCCGACAACGACATCTCCATCCGTGGTTTCGGCTCCTTCAATGCCGGCAACCAGCCGCTCTACGTCATCGACGGTGTTCCCGCCACGAGCGGTGACCGGGCCTGGGGCAACCTCTCCATCGGTTCGATGAACTTCCTCAACCCGGGCGACATCGAGTCGATCACCATCCTGAAAGATGCCGCGGCCGCTTCGCTCTACGGTTCCCGCGCCTCCAACGGTGTGATCCTGATCACCACCAAGAAAGGCAAGGCGGGCAAGATTACCACCAACTTCAAGGCCAACGCCGGTTTCTCGTATTTCGCTTACGACAACTATCCGCTCTGTACGGATGCAGAAACCGAGTCGATGCACCGGATGGCCTGGACCAACTACGCCAACGACAACCCTTCCTCCTGGAAGAGCTACGGCAGCGTCGAGGCCTATGTCAACGCAAAGGTTGCAGCCAACTATCCCGCCAAGGATGAAAGCAAATACATCTACAAGGATTGGGAGGACGTCCTCTTCCGCACCGGTATCGCCCAGAACTATGAACTGAGCCTCACGGGCGGCGGCGAGCGCGGAAAGGTCTACGCTTCCGTCGGCTGGACCGACCAGCAGGGCGTGGTCGTCATCGACTACCTGAAGCGTTTCTCCACCACCATCAACGCCGAGGCCAAAGTCACCAACTGGTTGACCGTCGGTGCCACCAGCCAGTATTCCTGGCAGTACCAGAACGGCCAGCAGGACGGCTGGGCTTCCAAGGACAACCCGTTCTTCATCTGGAAGGTGGTCCTCAACGAACGCTGGCCTTACGCCTACAAGGATACAGGCGACCTTTATCTCGAAACCTGGAGTCCAAGCTTCTCGACCGTCAACCCGGTGCCGACCTACGACAGGCAGATCAACGACGCCTGGCAGAACCGCGTGCTCCTCAAGGGCTGGGCCGAACTCAAGTTCACCGATTACCTGAAGCTCAAATCGACCATCGGCGAAGACTGGCTCTATATCCACGACCGTTTCGGCTGGCTCTACGGTCACCCGAACTTCTACGCCTACAGTGACGTCGGCGGCTACATGGCCGACCACCACTTCAATATCCGCCGCCTGGTCAGCTCAACGACCCTGAATTTCGACAAGACTTTCGGCGACCACCACGTGGCGGCCATGGCGGGCTGGGAAGCGGAAGAAGAGAACTATGAAGAATCTGTCGTCAACAAGATCGACTTCTCCTACATGGGTGCGACCCAGTCGGTTCTGGCAACGAACTTCGACGACGGCTACACCTACACCAGCCGCTATTCCCTGCTTTCCGCCCTGGGCAGCCTTAGCTACGACTACGACGCCCGTTACTACCTGACCGGCACGTTCCGCCGCGACGGCTCCTCGAAACTTGCTCCGGAAACCCGCTGGGGTAACTTCTGGTCGGTATCCGGATCGTGGCGCTTCTCCAATGAAGCGTTCCTGAAAGGTTCCGGCTGGCTGACCGACGGCAAGATCCGCGCTTCCTACGGTACCTCCGGTACGCTTCCGTCGAACTATTACGGCTATATGTCCGTGTACAACTATACGAATTACGGCAGCACCGGTGCCAGCTATCCGGCCAACCTGGCCAACTCCGACCTCTCGTGGGAGAAGAACAAGAACTGGAACGTCGCCGTCGACCTCCGCCTGTTCGACCTGCTGGGCGTGACGGTCGAGTACTACAACAAGCTCACCACCGACCTGTTGCTCGACGCCACCGTTCCCTCCACCACCGGTTTCTCCTCCACGCTGATGAACATCGGCTCGATGGTCAACCGCGGCTGGGAGATTGCCGTCAATGCCGACATCCTGCGCAACAAGAACGGCTGGAACCTGTCGGTCGGCGCCAACTGGTCGCACGTCCACAACGAAGTACTCGCCCTTTCCGAGGAAGGCGAATCTATCGTCGATACGCCGTACGTCTGGCAGCAGGGCTACTCCTTCTACCAGTTCCGCACCCGCAATTACCTGGGGGTCTGCCCGGAAGACAACTATATGGGCAACAGCCGGCTGAAAGCCGGTAACCCGATGTACGCCGAGGGTTCCTACTATGAGGCCGGTGAAATCGCCGACCAGACCGTGGTGCTCAAGAACGGTACCGTGATTCAGGAAGGCAGCGCGGTTCCCGAGGATACCTGGAACTTCTATCCCACCAACCGCAACAACGCCAGCAACATGATCCTCGAGGGCAAGACCGCCATCCCGAAGGGCTTCGGCGGCTTCAACATGAACGTGGGCTGGAAGGGCCTCACCCTCGACATGGCCTGGTCGTACAAGTACGGCCACTACATCTGGGATGAAGGCGTGGAGCAGATGGAAAGCGACGGTTATTTCGACTTCCACCGCAACATCGCCAAGTCACAGCTGAACGCCTGGACGCCGGAGAACACCAACACCGACGTGCCGCGCCGTATCCGCGACAACGGCCAGGGCGGCTACTATTACTCCAGCCGTTATCTCAAGAAAGGCGACTTCCTCCGCTTGAAGAACCTCACCCTTTCCTACAACCTGCCCCGGACGCTCAGCAGCAAGATGAGCATGAGCAACACCCGTATCTACGTAGCGGCCGCCAACCTGCTCACTTTCTCCGGCCTGAACATCGATCCTGAGATCAAGTCGAACGGTTACTACTACTACTCGATGCCGGCCATGCGGACCGTCACCATCGGTCTCGACCTGACTTTCTAAGACAACCCGCTAAACCATGAACGATATGAAACAATATATCAGACACATTGCGACCATAGCGGTCCTGCTGGTCAGCCTGACCGCTTGTGAAGGGTTCCTGGATACCGTGCCGACCAGCTCCGTGGTGGACAAGAACGCGATGGTGACGTTAGCCGATGCGAGCGTGGCCTGCAACGGTCTTTACACGCCGCTGAAATATTATACCCTCTACGGTACCTACATCCCGTATATGGGCGACCTGCGGGCCGACAACATCTACCCGCGCATGTCCGGCGGAACCGGCGCCGTAATCTATACCTGGCAGTATGAATCCAGTCAGAATTCCTATTTCGGCACGTTCTGGGAGAACTACTACAACGTGATCATGCGCTGCAACACGTTCATCGAGAACATCGATGCCTGCGAGGCCTCGAGCAGCAGCGACATCGCCAACAAAAACGACTATACCGGCCAGGCCTATGCGGTGCGCGCCCTCTGCTACTTCGATCTGGCCCGCCTCTACGGCCAGCCCTACACCTACGACAATGGTGCGTCGCTCGGCGCTGTGCTCCTGACCGAAACCGTCGGCCCGAACGAAGCCCGGCAGCCGCGCAGCACCGTAGCTGAAACGTATGCCCAAGTGCTGTCCGATCTGGATGCCGCCCTGCCGTTGCTTTCGAAAAATGTCAACCTCGGCCACTTCAACTATTGGGCGGCCCGTCTGCTCCAGGCGCGGGTATATCTCTATATGGGACGCAATTCCGAGGCGCTGACCGCGGCGACCGAAGTGATCAACAGCTCGCCTTACCGCATGGTCAGCGGCAGCAGCTATGCAGACTACTGGGGCCGCGAGGGCGATATGGAATCGGTGCTGGAACTACTCGTTTCCGTGCTGGGCGACATCGACCCTGACGGCGGTTTCTATACGATGTACCACAACCTGTGGTTCGACGATGCGAACTCCGGCGCCAGCCTGCTCCCGACCCTCAAGTGGCGCAATTTGTTCGTGGATACGCCCAACGATGTTCGTGGCCACATGATTGAATACGACGATCCCGAGACCGGTGCCAAGAAGTCGGGTGAATACTGGCTCCGCAAGTTCATCGGCAACAAAGACCAAGGATATACCTTCCGCCGCAACAATCCGCGTGTACTGCGTATCACCGAGGCCTACCTGATCGCGGCTGAGGCCGCCCTGGCGGGCGGTAACACGGCCGACGCCAGCCGTTACCTCAACGCGGTGCGTAAACGCGCCGATGCCACGGCCGGCGACATGACGGCCACGAAAGAACTCATCCAGATTGAACGCCAGAAAGAGTTCATCGGCGAAGGCCACCGCTTCTTCGACGTGCTGCGCACTGGCGGTGAAATCACCACCGACGCCAACGACCCGCACGAATTCCGCAGCGGCTCCGCCTACACCCACACCCTGAAAGCCGGCGACCCCAAAGCCGTCCTTCCGATCTCCAGCGACGAACGCGTCTCCTACCCCGAACTCCAACAGAATCCGGGATACAAAGACTAGTCCGCGCTATCCTTCACAAAGAAACCGTCCATCTTTTCCGGTGGACGGTTTTTCTTTGAGGAGGGGCGCAGCCCGAAGAATCAGTAGTAACAGATGGCCGCGATGTCGGAGTCGTATTCCAGAATCGCAATCGTCTGGCCCGTGTTCAACCAGATTTCCTTCAATTCGGGATTATTGCCGCAATAGAGCGCTTCCAACATCGGATTCCGGCTGACATCCAGGATTGTGAGCTGATTGCCGCTGCAGTCGAGATATTGCAGCGCACCCAGGAATTCGATTCCGGAGAGGGTCTGTACGGAGGTGATATTGCCGGCGGGAAGATCGATGCGTGTAATGGAAGCGATCTCGTCCTGGGAAAGCACATTGTCCTTGTTTTCGTCAAATTGCACAGAAAGATAGTGTCTGAACACCCCATCCGGGAAAAGGCCGCCCGTCAGGAGAACGCCGCTGACTTCGACCTGGCAAGTGGCGCAGATGTCGCCGGCCTGGGCCGTGATCGTACAAGTACCGGGGCCGACGCCCGTGACCGATCCACGATCGGACACCGTAGCGACGGATTCGTCGTCACTCGACCACAGGATAGTCTTGTCGCTTGCGTTATTGGGCCAGATCGTCACCATGATCGTCCTCGCTTCGCCGACACTGATCCGCATCTCCGTCTTATCCAGAACGATTTCCGTAACCGGAATGACCACCGTAACGGCACAGGCGGCAGTCTTTCCGTCATAAGCGGCCGTGATGGTGCAACTGCCCGCCGCCACCGCGGTAACCACGCCTTCCTGCGTCACGGTGGCAACCCGTTCATTGCTGCTCTCCCACGAGATACCGGCCCGGATATGCTCTTCGTTGACCGTTGCGTCAGGATCGATGGTCACCGTCAGCGCCCGCTGCTCATTTCTCTGAAGTAGAAGCGCTTCTTCGGCAAGAGAAAGGCCTGTGATCCGATAAATCAACGGGGTGGAATCCGGTTTGTTCAACGAAGCGACCGTCTGGTCCGGGTTCAGCAGGATCCGCTGCAACGGGTTGTCCGAACAGTCGAGTTCCGAGAGCAGGCCGTTGGCGGATACATCCAGCAAGGAGAGTTGGTTCCGACGGCAGTCCAGACGCTGGAGAAGGCTATTGTGCGAGAGATCCAACGTTGTCAGGAGACCTCCCGTCTCAGGGCCGCAGCAAGACAGCCGCTGCAGGCCGGTGAAGTATTCAAGACCCTGAAGCGATTCGATCTCTTCGGTTGAAACCACGATTTCCTGCACGGTCTCCGCTTCTGCGATCGACAGCTCGCCATTCTTGTTCCCATCGAAGTTACTGATGCAGAAAGCCTCGAAGGCAGCGTCCGCAAACGGAACGGCCGACATTGGACTGGGCGCATATTCGGCAGAAGCGTCGCTCTTGAATCCCGGATAACGGGCTTTGTTGAAATTCATCCAGACCAGAATCCGCTGCAGCGACGGACAGTTCCGCGCATCGAAGGTCCGCAAGCTCGCGCAGGGATACAGATCGATCTCCGTCAAAGGATTCCCGCGAACATCCAGGTAGCGCAACGCTCCTTTTTCTTCCAGGTCAAGCTGCCGGATCTGGTTGAACGCGCATGACAGGGTATCCAGCAGGGGATTGGCGGCCAGGGCAAGTTCTTCGATCGCGTTATTGTCGCAATACAGGGCGGTCAGTTTGGAATTCTGGCTGATGTCCAGGGAAGCCAGTTTCCCGGAACCTTGCGCGGTTCCGCGACACGACAAGCGCTGCAGTTCCGACATCCAGACGATTTCTGGAATGCTCGAGATCCTGTCCGTGGTAACGTCGATCGCCTTGATCGTCCGGAGTTCCGCCCAGGAGAACAGGCCGTCTTTGTTGCTGTCAAAATGCGCGGCAAGATACTCCGCAAAAACCGGATCCGCGATTTTCGCCGGGAATGCATCGTCCACCGTCACGGACAAGGCGCTCGGACTGTATCCCCTGTAGGTATGCGAAGCGTCTTCCGCATTCTCGACATAGGCGATGAAATAATAGGTTTCCCCCAGCTCGAAATCATTGCCGACGCGGGCCGAGAAATGCTTGCCGTCCGCGTCCAGCACGGCAGGAATGTCGGTTCCGTTCTGGGTGAGTTCACTCAACGAGGACGACGCCCCGCCAAGGAAGCCCACCGAAACAATCGGGCGGCCGCCGTCATCGGCGATGCGGGCCGTCAGGACACAGCCCTCGAGCGAAACCTCCGTGACGCTGGCCACTGTATTCGGCAAAGCCTGAACCGGGTCCGAGGCCGCAGAGTATTTGGCCGTACTTCCATTCGAAATATAGGTGCGGAAATAGTACACGTGTCCCTGAACCAGTTCTTCATAGGTATAGGAGAACTGTCCGGAACCGTTTTTCGGCGGATTCTTGGCAATCACTTTCCAGCTTTCCGGCGAGCCCTCCGCTACCTGGAAGCCATATTCGACAATCCCCGACGACCTGTCCGTGAAAGATCCCGTCACGGTAACGGCCTTGCGGGTCAAGCTCCCGTTGTCGACGCCCACCGCCGGCGCTGCCGGTTCACTGTCCGGCATGACCGGATCCTGCAGGCAGGAGACGGCCAGGAAGGCGGAGAGGATGAGAGAAATAGAGACGAATCGTTTCATGGTAGTCAAGGAAGGGTTAGAACATCACGCCAATTCCCACGTTGGCTTCGTAGTATTTGAACTGATTGGTCTGGATACCGGCGGAAAGGGCGAAACCGCCGAGGCGGCAGACAAGGCCGAGTTCGGCTTCCAAGCCGGTGAAGGAGTTGGGAGCGACCCGTACGAGGTCGTAATTGCCGTCGTTCCCATACATTTCCCAAGCCAGGACGCGGCTGCCATAGCCGCAGCCCGCATAGGCATAGAGCGGTTTCAGGATCTGGCGCAGATAGCCGGCCGTAACAGCGAAACGGCTCTTGTGGGGCTCGCCGGCAAACCAGCCCTTGATGCCGTTGATGGTGCCGTCGGCATCGCACGACAGCGAGGGATTGAGCCCGAAATGAAAATCGCTCTTGGCATGGAGATAGCCGCCATTCTTCTTGCAGAAACCCAGCATCAGGCCATAGGAAGACTGTGCCTGGTTGAAGCTGAAAGTGGGCATCACCAGCGTCATCAACGAAGACTCGACGCGCGCTTTTCCGCCCTTGGCATCCAGTTCGAGCAGGTAGGTATGGGCCGACAGCAGCGGCTTGTCAGCAGGAAAAGCAAAACGAAGCGGCTGGCATCCTTCCACGGTCATGTCGATCCACTGGGTGCCTTCCGGCAGATAAATAGCCCAAAGCCCTGGATCCTGTTCCGGTTTTCCCACGAGATTCCCTTCGAAGTGGATGGAATCCGCGGCGGAGAAAGCAATTTCGACGAGGGCGGCAGGCTTGTGGTTCCTGTCATAGACCGGATCTGCTTTGGCACGCAGGTCACCGGGGTTCATTTCGAAACGGCGTACGACAAGGCGCTTGTCCTGTGCCGGCAACAGGAGGGGCAAGGCGATCAAGGCCAGTAAGAAAAGAATCCGTTTCATTTGAAATCGAAGCTGTTGAGGTTGATAATCTGGCTTTCCTTCAGTGCCTGGGTATGCGCGTCATCCAACCAGCAGGGCTGCCAGGTACGGTTGTGGATCTGCGGACGGGTCTCTTCGCGGAAATCCCAGAGCATGAACACATAGCCCTCGTCGGAATCGACCGGAGATTCGTACCCCAGCTTGACCCATACTCCGTAAAAGTCATCCTTTGCAGGATAGCGGGTAACTTGTATGTCGCTGATATAGGCTTTGATGTCCTTCGCCTGCGAGAAGACGCGCTTCAGGTTGGCAAGCGACTCGGTCCGGGTGTACTGCGGATACGCAACCGGCCTGTCCAATACGGCGACCGGATCACAGATGTACTTCTTGACCACCTTGCCGGAAAGGATGAGGGCATCGTCGCAGAAAAACAACTCCAGCAGATCGAGATCCTTTCGGCAGAACGACGTCCGGAACTGCTCCACGTAGTCGAGCATGATCTGGCGGTGGCGAAGTTCCCGCTCCGGGACGCCGGGCGGGACGACCTTCCGGTAGAGATTGGCCTCGATGGCAAAGTTGACCAGCGTGATGGTTCCATCGGCATCCAGGTCGACGACCAGTTCCGGATACAGCACTTTTCCGGAAGAATCCGTCATTTCGACCGGAATGTTCCGCAACTGATAGCCGTCGCCGGTCCGGAGGATCCGTTCAACCACCCGGGATTCGTCGCAGCGGAACGGGCGGTTGCGCCAGAGCATCGTCAACGAACGGATGGCCTTCCCGGAAATGGAGACGGCGGATAAGTCGAGCGCTCTCGGAACACTGCTGGCCGCGTTGAATTCCGTCAAGAGCAGGGAAACGTTTGTGTTGATCTTGTCCTTCAGCGGACCGTTCTCCATGCCGTCGCCGACGACAAAGGTCACCGGCTGTGCCGAAACCACAGCCGCCGCCAAAAGCAGGAACAGGAACAGCATTGTCTTTTTCATGGCCTTACATTTTCGTCGGTTCTTCGAAACAAACCCACTCGATCACGCCTTGCGGGGCTTTCCTGGGATGGCCGGGGGCGCCTGTCTTCACATCGAAACGCACCCCGTCGCCATTGCGCGGCGTCATCACAGCGGTAATCTTGCCGGTTTTCTTGTCATAATACACCAGAAAACCCCGGTCCACGTCGTCCTGGGGCGTGTCGAAGGTCAGCGCTCCCCGGCGCACGGATGCGCCCGCCCCGCTGTCCGCCAGCAGCGCTTCCAGATCGCCGTACGTCGTCACCCGGGCCAGCCGCTCTTTCAGGGCGCTGATGGCCCGCTGGTAGCCCTGGACTTCGTATTCCTTTGAAAGTTCACTTTCCAGCCGTTCGAGCGCCGCCTTGTCCACATAGGCCACGGTCCGGAAATAATCGCTTCCCTTGGTATAGACCAGGGTCCGGACGGTTCCTTCAGGACAGTCGGCAAGGGTATGGACATGTTTGAAGCCCTTCGACTTCATGTACGCTTCCACGCGGCTGGCCAGGTCCGCAAGCGCTTCTGTCCGGGAAAAATCAGCATTGGAGAACGCGCAGTAGCCATAGACACAGCCTGGATCGAGTTTGACGGCATTCATTTTTGCAAGAATGTTGTCGCGATCCTGCGCGTTCGCCAGCAAGTTGCAGGCCAATAAAAACAAGATGACGAACCGGTATCTCATGATGCAATGATTAATTCTTTTCAACTTTTGCCGCCTGGCGGGCGATGCGGGCCGCCTCACGGGCGGCACGGCGGGCGGCACGGGCAGCTTTTCGGGCTTCACGACGGGCCTGACGTTCGGCACGGCGCAGGGCGCGCTTTTCGGCGCGGGAGAGTTGTTCGGACTGAATGACGGTCTCGGGCGAAGCGGGGACAAGATCCTCGGTCACGCCAGGGATGATGCCGGCATTCTCGCGCGGCGGTCGGGACGGGCGGACCGGATCGTTTTCGGGCAACACGGCCCGCTGCGGAGGCGCGACGACCGTATCGCGCACGGCCTGGGTCGTGTCGCCGGGAGCGACAGGGACGATTGTGTCCAGTGCCGCAGCGGCGGCAGCGATCGCTTCGAGGGAATCGCGGGCGGCTTGCAATTGTTCCAGTTCAGCAACACGCGCGAGGCTGTCCTGCTCTGCCTGCCGGCGTTCAAACTCGGCTTTCTTCTGGGCGTCGATCTTCTCGAACAAATCGAGCATGTAGTTGTCGTAATACTTGTTGGTCTCGCGATAGAGCGGACGTTGCATTCCTTCGTACTGGGCACGCTCCGACTCGCGGACCTTCCGTTGCGTGATGGCCGCCGCCGAAACCGGGCGTTCGTCGCCCCGCCACTTGAAATCTTTGAGGCGCTGCTTTTCGGGAGCCAGTTCCCCGACCGGATAGACATCGCTTTTGATGGCATCGACATACAGCAGCCGTTGGGCCGTACCATCCTTGAGTGCGGCGGTCAACGACTTGGATTCCTTGACATTGATGGTCGTGATGACATCTTCGTCAGCCATATAGAAAATGGCGGAAACGCCCCCCAGGGCATCGAAGCGGTAAATTTTGTTGTCGCGGAACCACCCCTGCATCTCCGTACTCCTGATCTGGTTGTAATGAAGGGTATCCTGCTCGGAGATCATCCAGGCATTGGTGATCATGCTCCCCCGCTCCAAGGCGCCTTCGTGCATCAGGAGATGCATTTCATCGGCAGTGAGCTGATTGCGGACTTCGTTCCAGAGCGCCGGAGCGCCGTAAAGCCGGGCGATGGAATCGACCTCGGTGAAAACGACCGAGTCGCAGACGGCCTGCAGGTCGCTGCGATACATCTTGACGTTGTTCCAGGCCAGGACATAACGCACAGGCGTCGTGTCGCGGGGCGGAAGCGGCGCTTTCGCGGACATTGTCGTATCGGCCAGATCCTTGGACAAGCCCATGGGAACAACCGTCGAGTCGGCAAGACTCCTGTTCGTGCCGGGATTGAGGAAATTAAAGCCGACTTTGATCAGCGAATCGACGGATTGTGTCGACGCGCGAAGCGAGTCGGAAGCCGCGACCAGCGAGTCGACAGCGCCGACGCTCACCAGCGAATCGAGCCGGGCGAGTGCCGCGAGCGAGTCGGCTGTGGCCTTCTGGGCCTTCTCCACCCACTCCGGCGGAAGCTTGCCCACCTCGCGCATCTTCTTGATGCGCTCCTGTTCCTGGGCAGCGGCGTCTTCCTTCCGTTTCTTGCCCAGGGCGTCGAACCGGATATCTTCCAGCCGCTTCTGCGCTTCCTTCAACTCGGATTCCGGGATATCGCAGCGCGGCACGGCGTATAAGAAGAACGTGTCTGCCCGGGCATACAGCGTATCGACCACGTGGTCTTCGTTCTCTCCGAAATAGATGATGGCCGGATCGCCGGTCAGCAGACCCCGGTCGGACAGGGTATCCGCCGCCGGCATGTATTGCAGATGGTCGCCAAGATAAATGCTCTTGTTGGTCGTATCGAGCACCTGGGCGTTTCGATAGAGGTCCGCCGCGCCGTTCAGCTGGTCGTAGAACACTTCGTCGGCCCAGGCGTCATAAGTGGGGTCGAACATGAATACATGATCGGCAAAACGGACGATCTGCTGTTTGCGGTCATACCAGCCGTCATCAGCCCGGAGGAACCCGTCGTCCCGCCAGGCATAGGTATTCCGGCCGAAATAAGCCTTCTCTTCTTCGGAGAAATAACGCAGGGTATTCGTCTTGATTTCGATGGTATCCATGTATATCTCCACTCGGTCTTCGAAGGTGAAGAGGGCTTCCTTGCCGTCATAGGTGCCATGGCCGCTCTCGATGACATTGCCGTCCCTGTCCTTGAGGGCGCCGCCGTATTCAAAGACCGCCACACTGTCTTTCGTATTATAAACCAGTTTCGAAGTGCGCAGCGTGTTGCCGTCTTTGTCGAACAGTTCCACGATCGGACCGCGGAACTGGGCCTTGTTGTCGTCGATCCAGTACATCATCTCCTCGCTTTTGAGCATGGTGTTGTTCTGGATCACCTTCACGTTGCCGTAGGCTTCGATGAACTTGGCGTCCACGTTCCAGGAGGCGGAATCGCAGAGCAGATAGGTGTCGTTGTGGAGGAAACGGGCGTGGCCTTTGACCAGCCGGTAATGCTGGCCGTACTTTTCGTATTGTTCGGCCCGTTCGGCCTGCACCAGGCGGAACACGCTGTCCTTGGGGGCGTTCTTCTTCTGTCCCCAGGACGAAGGGCTGCAGCACAGGGCCAGCAGCACGATCAGCGTGATCCGACAGAATCGTTCCATGCTACTTGACCCAGCCTTTCCGCTGGAAGTCGCATCCCTGGAACATCGGGTCGATGACGATATACGTGGTCTTCTGTTTTTCCTCGATGAACTTGTCGATGGCCGCAAGCGAATTTTTCTGGTTGACTTCCTCGAGCAGCGTGTTGTAGTCCTCCTTGAAATTGGCGGTATGGGCCGGAATGATCTTCTCCAGATAGAGAATCTTGTAGATGGTGTTCCCGTTGCGGCCTTCGTTGTCGAGCGACTCGAACGGCTCAGAGACGTCGCCCTCCTTCATGTTGCGCAACACGTTGTAGTCGTTCGGCTTGAGCTGGTCTTTCTCGAAATAGGAAGAACCGGTATATTCGTCGGCCATCAGGCCGCCGTTGGTAGCGCTGTGCTTCTCCTCGGAGAAGGAGCGGGCGGCATCGAAGAAGGAGAGGCTGTCCGCTACGATGAGATTGCGGATGCTGTCGAGCCGGCTGAAGGCGCGTTCCCGGTCTTCGGAGGTATACTGCGGCTTGATGAGGATGTGCCGGGCATTGAACATGTCGCCCTCCCGCTCGATAAGCTGGATGATGTGGAAGCCGTCGGGGGTTTCCACAACCTGCGACACCTGCCCCACCTTAAGCGCCATGGCAGCGTCGGAGAAAACCGGCCAGAAAATGGACTTGGAGGCCATGCCGAGTTCTCCGCCCTTGGCCATGCTGCCCGGATCCTGAGAATACAGGCGGGCCAGCGTGGAGAACTTCTCGCCGTTCACGATACGCTCGCGCAGGCCGATCAGCTGCTCTTTCACGGCCAGTTCGGCCGCTTCCTTGTCGGGATACAGCCCGATCTGCCGGATCCGGTATCGGGTGCTGACCATCGGAAGGTCTTCCGCAGGGGTTTCATCGACATATTTCTGGACATCGCGCGGGGTGACTTTCGGAACGTCCTGGGCCACCTTCCGCTGCATCTCCTGGATCAGCGACTGGTCGCTGAGGGTGCTGGCCCATTCCTGGCGCAGTTTGTAGAGCGGCTTGCCGAAATACTCCTCCGTCTTCTGTTCGCCGCCGAGGGTGGTAAGGATTTCGTTGAAACGCTGGTCGAGCATGGCCGTCACCTGGGCGTCGTTGACCACCAGGGAGTCTAGTTTGGCCTGGGTCAGGAACAGTTTCGACACGAGGAAAGATTCCAGGATTTCGCAACGGGCGCTCTTGTCGACCGACAAGCCGCGGGCCCGCTGCATCTGTGCCTCCGCTTCGATATCGGAAAGCATCACGATGTCGTTGCCCACCAGCGCGACGGACTTTTCGACGACACCCTCGTATTTCTGGCCCTGCGCCGGCAGGAAAGCCAGCAGCAGCAAGGTCGCGAATAATATCTTCTTCATTTCCATATTCATAACAAAGAGTACAGGACCCGCAACTCCTGCGCCAAACTTTAGCGCGTGGAGTAGTTCGGCGCCTCGCGGGTGATGGTCACGTCGTGCGGATGGCTTTCCACCATGCCGGCTGCCGTGATCTTCACGAATTTCGCCTCGCGCAGCGCAGCCAGGTCCTTTGCGCCGCAGTAGCCCATACCGGCACGCAAGCCGCCTACGAGCTGGTAGATGACCTCGGCGAGCGTTCCCTTGTACGGCACCTGCGCCACAATCCCTTCGGGCACGAGCTTCTTGATGTCTTCTTCCATGTCCTGGAAATAGCGGTCTTTCGAGCCCTTCTGCATGGCCTCGAGCGAGCCCATGCCGCGGTAAGACTTGAACTTGCGGCCATTCAGGATGATGGCCTCGCCCGGCGCCTCTTCGACACCGGCGAAGAGCGAACCGGCCATGATGGTGCTGGCACCTGCTGCGAGGGCCTTTACGATATCACCCGAATAACGGATGCCACCGTCGGCGATCACCGGGATGCCCGTGCCCGCCAGGGCGGCGGAGACGTTCATGACGGCCGTGAGCTGCGGAACGCCGATGCCCGCGATGATGCGGGTGGTGCAGATGCTGCCGGGGCCGATGCCTACCTTCACGGCATCGACGCCACATTCCTTCAGCGCGAGGGCGGCTTCGCCAGTGGCGATGTTGCCGGCCACGATCTGCAGGTCGGGGAAGGCGGCGCGGACTTTCTTGATGGTATTGAGCACGCCGAGGGAGTGGCCGTGTGCGGTGTCGAGCACCACGGCGTCGGTATGGACGCTTACCAGCCGCTCCACGTCTTCGAGACTGTGGGAGTTGATGCCCACCGCCGCCGCCACGCGAAGCCGGCCGAGACTGTCCTTGCTGGCTTTCGGGTTGTCCTTGATCTTGGTGATGTCGCGATAGGTGATCAGGCCGACGAGCCGGTTCTGGTCATCCACCACCGGAAGCTTCTCGATGCGGTTCTTGCGCAGTACTTCGGTCGCCTCGGGAATAGTGGTCTTGGGGCCGACTGTAATCAGGTGCTCGCAGGTCATCACTTCCCGGATGGGCTTTGCCGGATTGTCCTGGAAACGGAGGTCGCGGTTGGTGACAATGCCAATCAGGTGGCCGGCGGGATCGACGACCGGGATGCCGCCGATATGGTTCTGGGCCATCAGCCGGAGGGCGTCGCCCACGCAGGCTTCGACATCGATGGTTACCGGGTCATAGATCATGCCGTTTTCAGCGCGTTTCACCTTGCGGACATGCTCCATCTGGACCTCGATCGGCATATTCTTGTGAATGACGCCGATGCCGCCCTCACGGGCGATGGCGATGGCCAGGTTGGCATCGGTCACCGTATCCATGGCCGCCGAGACGATCGGCACCTGGATCGGAATCTCCCGGGTAAACCGGGTCTGGATGTCAACCTCACGGGGAAGCACTTCGGAACGGGCAGGAATGAGCAGTACGTCGTCGTACGTCAAACCTTCCATAACAATCTTGTCGGTATTCATCACGCGCTGGTATTTTGGTATATTAAGGCAAAGATAGGAAAAAAGTCCCTTTTTTCAAACAGCATTCGCTCCCGCGTTATAGCCACCGGCGAAGCTCTTCGATGTGCTCCGGCAGCGTGGCCCAGCTGGTTGCCAGGCGGATGGCCGTGTGATCGGAATCGACGCGGTCCCAGGGATCATAGGCCACATGCTTGCCGAGTTCCTCGATCTGCTTGTTTTCCAAAACAATGAACTGCTGGTTCGTGGGCGAGTCAATGAAGAAAGTGCAGCCCTTTTCCCGCAGCAGATCCTTGAGCGCCATGGCCATGTCGATGGCATGGCGGCTGATCTCGAAATAGAGATTGTCGGTGAAAAGCGTATCGAACTGGATGCCCAGCAGCCGGCCTTTGGCCAACATGGCACCGTGCTGTTTGGTGATCGTATAGAAATGCTTCGGCGCATTTCCGTGCGGGAATACGACGGCTTCGCCGCAGAAGCAGCCGACCTTGGTGCCGCCGATGTAGAACACGTCACAGAGCGCGGCAAGTTCCGGCAGCGTCAGGTCGCAGGCCGGGCTCATCAGGCCGTAGCCCAGCCGCGCGCCGTCGATCATCAGGGGTAGTCCGTAGTGCGCCGCGATTCCGTGGATCTCTTCCAGTTCCGCTTTCGAATAGATGGTGCCGTATTCCGTGGGGAAGGAGATGTAGACCATCCCCGGGAAGACCATATGTTCATAATTCGGGTCGGTCGTGGCGGCTTCCAGATAGTCGCGCAGTTCCTTCGGATCGATTTTCCCGCAGTGCGA
>JAFZAF010000156.1 GCA_017548335.1 Bacteroidales bacterium
AGGATGGCATCGGCTTTCTTCGAGAAGAAGTCGTACATCACGCCTTCGATGGCCACGATGATGGCGGTACAGACGAATACTGCGAGGATGACCAGGACAACGCCCGCCTTGGGAATGAGGGCAAGGAGGCCGCAGATGATACTCGTGAGGATTCCGCAGAGCAAGCCGACAGCGAAGATGCGCCATTTGTTTCCATAGGTACTGTCATAGCTCAACCGCAGGGCTTTCAGCGGAGACACTTTCTTGTCGAGGAAGAAATAGATGGCGAAACCCCATGCGATGCCCATGACGATGCCCGGGATAAACATGAAGAAGAAAGCGACCATTATTCCGATGTAGAGCAGGCCCAGCAGCAGGAAGAAACCGCTCAGGTCCTTGAAATTCTCCTTCGCGAAGATGGCGGTCGGGTCGATGGTCTCCCCGCGGCCGATGCCGATGACGGCCTTGTAGAGGCCGATGGTCGTTCCGACGTTGAGGTAAGGAATCCAGACGGTCACCAGATAGAGGATGACCATCAGCAACAGCGGGAGGAAGTTCTTCAGACCATAGCGGATACCGTCGCGGATGGTCTGCATGATGTCGAGTTTCTCAGTTGCCATAGTTCAAAGGTGTTTGATGTGATATTTTCCGCAAAGATAGAAAATATTTATCGTAAAACAACAAAAATTTAAAAAATGTTTTTAAAGCCTCGATAATTTAATCGACAATGATCCGCTGCACGCGGCGCGGCACCGATGTGAATATCTCGTACGGGATGGTGTCGAGAATCCGGGCCAGGTCGGCGGCGGTGGGATTTTCGCCGAAGATGGTCACCGTGTCGCCTTCCTGGCAGTCGATGCCGGTTACGTCGAGCATGCACATGTCCATGCAGATGTTGCCGATCGTGGGAGCGAGTTTGCCGTTCACCTCGAAGGCGGCATTGCCGCAGCCCAGGTGCCGGTTGATCCCGTCGGCATAGCCCACGCAGAGGGTGGCGGTCCGGGTCACGCCGGCGTGGAGTTTTCCATGGCGTCCGTAGCCGACGGTGCCGTCTTCCGGCAGCAGGTCCTTGGTCTGCAGGATCGGGCAACGATAGAAGGCGGCCGGCTTGAGGTCTTTCGACCCGGTGGCGCTGATGCCATAGATGCCGATGCCCAGGCGGACCATGTCGTACTGATGTTCCGTGAACCGTTCGATGCCGGCTGAGTTGAGGACATGGCGGAGCGGCTTGTACGGCAGGGTTTCCATGACCTGCGTGCTCAGTTTCTCGTAAAGCCGGATCTGCCCGCGCGTAAATTCATCGTGCTGCGGTTCGTCGGAGGCGGCCAGATGGGTATAGAGGCCTTCGATATGGATTTCCGGGCTTTCGCGGATGAAATCGATGAGGGCGGGAATCTCCCGTTCCATGAAGCCGAGGCGATGCATGCCGGTGTCGATGTTGATGTGGACCGGATAGTCCCGGCGGCCCAGCTTGCGGAGTTCTTCGCGGAGCCGGGTGAGGGCGTAGATGTCGGGGATACCCGGCTCGAGCCCGTAGCGGATGATTTCCGGATAGTCTTCCGTACCCGTGGTCAGGACGAGGATCGGGAGATTGATGTCTGCCTTTCGGAGTTCCACGCCTTCGCCGGGCAGGGCGACGCCGAGGTAGTCGGCGCCGAACAGTTCCATTTCCCGGGCGAACGGCACGGCGCCGTGCCCGTAGCCGTTGGCTTTGACCAGGATCAGCATTTTTGTTTCGGGTTTCAAGAGGGAACGGAAATGGCGGAAGTTGCTTTCAATCCCGCTCCGGCTGAGTTCGAGCCGGGCGAGCGGAGAATTCTGTATCATCGATGAATGTTGCATTTAGTTGTTCTTTTTGTTTTCCCGCCGCAGGAGCATCAGGTTGCGAATATAGGTCACCAGCCCGAAAGACTGGGCCAGGATCACCACCGGATCGTGTCGCAAGATGCCGTAGCTGAGGATGATGAGGGCGCCCACCAGACTGATGGTCCAGAAGCCGGCCGGCAGGAGTGATTCGCCCCGCCGGGCGGAATAGACAGCCTGATAGAGGAAACGCAGGGAGAAAATGATCTGGCCGGCCGAGCCGAAGAGCAGCAGCCAGCGCGGGATGGCGTCGTTGTGGAAAAGCGTGGCGGAAACGGTGGGCCAGTCGACCGCCATCCGGACCAGTGCCGCCACCGGTACGAGGGCCAGCAGGAGAAGCACCGGTTTCCGCCAACCGCCCAGCCTTCCCCAGACGCCCTTGGCGTGCAGGTTCCAGATGTAGACATAATAGCCGATGACCTGGCCCAGCATCAACGCGAAATCTTCGCGAAGCCAGCCGTAGATGAAAAAGAGGAGCGATGCTGCCAGGCTGAGCGCCCAGAACAGCGTGGGGTTGACTACCCTGTGTTCTTTTTCTGAACGGAGCCACTGCACGAGCATGCGCGCGGAGAAGAGTCCCTGCGCGACCAGGCCGAGCGCGAAGATCCACAGTTTGTCCATCAGCCGAGATTGCTTTCTTCGACGGTATAGTCGATGTAGCGCTTCTTCATCCAGCGGAAGGCGAAGCAGTCGTTGAACGGTCCCCAGAGCCGGTTGAAGAGGTGGTACTTGGCTTGTCCCGCCTGACGGGGATAGTGCCGGACCGGCACTTGGAAGACCCGGCCGCCGGTCATCTGGACCAGGGCCGGCAGGAAACGGTGCATGCCGGTGAAGATCGGCAACTTTTTCGCGCAGGCGGTCTGCAGCACCTTGAGCGGACAGCCGGTGTCGGACACGCCGTCGTGGGTGAACATCCGGCGCCAGCCGTTGGCGATCTTCGACGAGATCCGCTTGACGAATCCGTCCTTGCGGCCGGTTCGGATACCTGTTACCAGTTCATATTCGTCCGCATAGGGAAGCAGGAGGTCGAAGTCGTCCGGATCGGTCTGCAGGTCGGCGTCGATGTAGCCCACCAGCGGCGATTCACAGGCATCGAACCCTGCTTTCAGCGCAGCGCTCAGCCCGCGGTTCTGCGCGAACTTCAGGTAGAAGAACCCTTCGTTCCGCAGGCAGAGCTCAGCCAGTTGTGCGCTGCCGCCGTCGGTCGAGCCATCGTCCACGAACAGGATGCACGCCGGCTGTCGACCGGCTTTCCGAAGGTAAGCGGAGAGCCGCTCCTCGAGCCGCGACAGGTTCTCCCGCTCGTTGAAGAGGGGGACCACGATGGTGAACTGATAGCTTGCCGTAGGATTCATTCCGCATGCAAAGATAAACACTGTTTTTGGCGGAATGAATTTTTTTTTGTACTTATGTAGTTTGAAACGTTTTTAAACGGATAAAAACGGCATGAAACGGATTGCGTTCCTCCTGCTGGCCCTGCTGGCCTTTTCGCTGCCACTCCACGCAGTGAAGGCCTATCCGTATCCCGTGACGGTCACCCAGCCCGACGGCACCACGCTGACCCTCCGCCTCTACGGCGACGAAAATCGCTCCTGGAAAACGACCCTTGACGGTCGGCCGGTCTTCCAGGGACCGGACGGGTTCTGGCGGGTCACCGATTCGCTTCCGCCCGCCGCTATCGGCCGGTTGAAGGCCCTCAATCCCGAAGGCGGCACCCTCTCGATGTTTTTGGCCACGAAGGCGACGGTCCAGATCCGGACCCTCGTCATTCCCGTCCAGTTCCGGGACCGGAAATTCACCGTTCCCTCGCCGCGATCCGCCATCTACAACCTGTTCAACCAGCAATACTATTCCGAAAACGGCGCGACGGGCAGCGTGCTCGACTGGTTCCGCGATAACCTGAGCACCTCGGCCGGCTTTACGTTCGAGGTGTGTGACGTGGTCACCGTACCGAACGACCTGGCCTGGTATGGCGCCAACGAAGGCGGCGTGACCGACCGCAACCTCCGGCAACTGGTCGTCCATGCCTGTGAAGCGGCCGAAGCGGCCGGCGTGGACTATTCCCGCTACGATTTCGACAAAGACGGCATCGTAGACAATGTCTTCCTGCTCTTTGCCGGCCACAACGAAGCCGAAGGCGGCGGCGACGACACGCTCTGGCCGCAGTCCTGGAACATCGCCGACCTGAACCTCTCGTTCGACGGCATGAAGATTTCCAACTTCTCGCTCTACTCAGAATACGCGGGCCCTTCCGGCTACTCCTTCGCGGGCATTGGAACGATCTGCCACGAATATTGCCATTTCCTGGGCCTGCCCGACCTCTACGACGTGAATGGAGAGAAAGAGGGCGAAAGCATGGGCTTGTGTGGCCGGCTTTCCATCATGGACCAGGGCAACTACAACAACGAAGGCCGGACGCCGCCCTACCTGACGATTTTCGAGCGGCACATCCTTTCCCTGGTCAAGACCCAAACCATCCGCCAGGAGCAGTCCCTGCTGGTGGGTCCCGTGCAGGAATCCACGACGGCCTGGCTGCTTCCGACCGACCAGTCGGGCGAAGAATTCTGGCTGGAATACCGCGACGGTTCGAAATGGGACGCCTATGCCGGTGGCGCCGGCCTGGTGGTCTATCACGTGGACAAGAGCCTGTCGCAGGCGGGTTCGATGACAGCGAAGCTGCGCTGGAGTACCAATGCCGTCAATGCCTGTGCCGACCATCCCTGTGCCACCTTCGTCGCATCGAGCGGCAGTGTGCCGTCCTCCGTCGAAGAAGCGTTCTATCCGGGCATCATGAATGTGCGGGAAATCCACTCCGCCTACAGTTTCCCCCTGCGCGCCTGGAGCGGTCGGGGCATCGGCTACGGCCTGACCGGCATAGTCCGGGAAGCCGACGGCGTTCTCTGCCGGGTGGTTTTCGACCAAAGCTGGGATCTGCCCGTGGTGACGGACTGGTCTATCTTCCCGACCCAGACTTCCGCCCAGCTGGAGTGGGAGTGCGACAAGAAAGGCTCCGGCCAGTGGAATCTCCGCTGGGGCATGCGCAACGGGCTCGACGAGACCTCCGTCGTGGTCGGCAATAAGAATTCCTATCTGCTGGAAGGTCTGGTTCCGGGTGAATCGTATTTCTGCGAACTCTTCTATACGCACTGGAACGTGACGGGCAAGGTGTACCGGATGGAGTTCCGGGCGCTGAACCGCCTGAGCGACTATCCGCTCATCGGCGGGCTGGACCGGGCCTGGAAGGTCGGCGACCGCTTCCGCCTCTTCCTGCTCAACCAGACCGACGAACAGGCGACCGTCCGCTGGCAGATCGACAATGCCGCCTGTGACAGCGACCAGTATATCTTCGAGAAAGCGGGGTCCTACAAGATCAGCGCGACGATCTCCTATCCCGACGGCTCTAAGGAAACGCTCACGAAAATCCTGGAGGTGAAAGATGGCTCATAAGATCCGCATTCTCCGCATGGCCCTGCTGCTTTTTGTCGTAGCTACGACGATGGCCGTCTCCTGCCCGCAACCGACGCCGCCGGAGCCGCCGGAACCCGTGGTCGATACCAAGTCGGAAGAGCGCAAGCAGCTGGAGTCCGCCTATGTGGAAGGACTCTATTTGAAAGGAAAATGTGCCTTGGCCTACGATCTGGCCACATTCCAGCGGGCAGCCAACCCGAAGCGGCGCAACTACCGCATCCAGAGTGACGACCAGTCCCGTTATTTGAACGTCTTCTACAGCGACGTCCTGCCGCAGCAGGTCGACGACGAAGTGGAGTGCGAGATCCATTACAAGCTCGGGGAGAGCGAATCGACCACGCTGATCGTCAAGCTGGTCGTCCTCAAGGCGACCGACGAGTATCTTTGGCTGTGGAACGAATTCCAGAAAGTCGGGATTATCGTCCAGCGTTTATGAGCGAAGTTTTCGATCCCTTGCGCCGGAAATGGGTGGCCCGTACGCCGGAGGAAGAGGTGCGGCAGGCGGTCATCGCCTGGCTGCGCGATGTCCGGCATGTTCCTGCCGGACTGATGGAAAGCGAACATGATTTCGTGTACAACCGCCGGCATTACCGGGCGGACATCCTGGTCTTCAACCGGCAGCTGCAGCCGCATCTGCTGGTGGAGTGCAAGGCGCCCGGCGTGCGGCTCAATGCCACCGTGGTGGAGCAGGTGGTGCGCTACACCCGCGTGCTGGCCGTTCGCTACGTCCTCGTGACCAACGGCACGGCGACTCGTTTCCTGGAGCGCCGCGCCGACGGCTCCGGATATGACTATCTGGAAGAAATACCTGAAGATTTAGGCTAGCAATTTGGCCGTCAATTCTTTGAGGAGGTCTCCGTCGGAGGCTTCCCCGCGCGTGTTCGACTTGGACCGTTGGTCGTACTCTTTCAAGAGATGGATGGCGCGCATGGTTTTGCGGGCCGGGTAGTTGCGCAGGGCTGCGTCGTATTCGCCGGCGAAATAGGGGTTGATGCCCAGCTGGGAGAGGATTTCGCTGCGGCTCTGCCCTGCCTGCAGCAGGGCGTGAAAGCGCAGCAGGCGGATGAAATGGCCGGTAAGAGCGGCCATGGTCATCTGGATGGGAAAACGTTTCGGGGCCTCTGCGAAGAAATGGACGATCCGGAAGGCCTTGGGCGCGTCTTTCAGCGACAGGGCCTTGGTGAGTTCGAAGACGGAATAGTCCCGGCTCATGCCGACGTTTTCCTCGATGTCCTGCGCGGTGATGCGGCTGCGGTCTTCAGGCAGGAGCTTGCAGAGTTTGTCGATGGCCAGGGTGATCTTCTGCAGGTCGGTGCCGGTCGCTTCGGCCAGCAGGGCCGAGGCGTCGGGTGCAATGCTCTTGCCGCATTCGCCGACATAGCCGTCGATCCAGCGGGTGATTTTGTAGTCGGGGATGGGATTGGACTCGAAGGCAACACCGAACTTCTTGGCCTGTTTGTAGAAAGTGGATCGTTTGTCGATGTTGCGGCCGCTTTTCGCAGGATCGTTGTTGGTCTTGTAGCAGACGACCAGTACGGTGGTGGGCATGATGCCTTCGAAATACACGGCGATGTCTTCCACTTTCTTCATCATCTGCGCCTCCTTGACCACCACCAGCTGGCGCGAGACCATCATCGGGAACTGCCGGGCGGTGCTCACCACCTGGTTGGCCGTCACGTCCGCGCCGAAATAGACAATCTGCCCGAAATCGCGTTCTTCGGCGGGAAGGACCCGCTCCATAAGCAGCCGGCACAGTTCGTCAATATAGTAGTGCTCCTTGCCGAAAAGGAGATAGAACGGCTTGATGTCGCCGCGCAGGATCTCGTCGCGCAGTGCCTTGTATTCCTGAACCGGATCTGTCGTCGTCTTTGCCATAGCAATACAAAGATAGGAAATAAACGCGTCTGTCGCACCACTCCGCTCTGGTAATTCGTCATGCCCGGCTTGACCGGGCATCTCTTTGCCTCTTGTTGCCGGTGAAAGAGTCGAATCTTTTGTCTATCTTTGCAGTATGTTTACGGAGGCATTGAAAGGGAGGATTTTCGATATTGTCGCGGAAACGGCGCGGGAACTGGATGTACGCGCGTTCGTGATCGGCGGCTTTGTGCGCGATTTCTTCCTGCAGCGGGAAAACAACGACATCGATATTGTCGTCGAGGGCAGCGGTATCGCCCTGGCGCAGGCCGTGGCGGAGAAGCTGCACACCAAGGTGTCGGTTTTCCGCAATTTCGGCACGGCGATGCTGCGGTATCGCGAAGGCCGCCACGAACTCGAAGTCGAGTTCGTGGGCGCCCGCCGCGAATCTTATCGGGCCAACTCCCGCAAGCCAATCGTCGAAGACGGCACCCTCGAGGAAGACCAGCAGCGGCGCGACTTCACCATCAACGCCATGGCCTTCAGCCTGCAGAAAGCCGACTACGGTGCCCTCGTCGACCCGTTCGGTGGGATCCGCGATCTCGATCTCGGGCTCATCCGCACCCCGCTCGACCCCGATACGACCTACAGCGACGACCCGCTTCGCATGCTGCGGGCCATCCGTTTCGCCACCCAGCTGGGATTCACCATCGTGCCGGAGTCCATTGCCTCGATCCGCCGCAACAAGGAGCGGATGGAGATCCTCTCCGCCGAACGCATCGCCGACGAGCTGACCAAAATCATGAAATGCCCCCGGCCGTCCGACGGCATCCGCCTGCTCGACGAGTGCGAACTGCTGCCGTATGTCCTGCCGGCTGTCGCCAACCTGAAAGGCGTGGAGACGGTGGACGGACGCGGCCACAAAGACAATTTCCGGCATTCGCTGCAAGTGCTCGACAATGTTGCCGCCGTCAGCGACAATGTCTGGCTGCGCTGGGCGGCCCTGCTCCACGATATCGGCAAAGCATCTACCAAACACTGGGAGCCCGGCACGGGCTGGACTTTCCGCGGCCACGAATACGTGGGTTCAAAGATGGTCAAGGGCGTTTTCGCCCGCCTGAAGATGTCGCAGACCGACGACATGAAGTATGTTCAGAAGCTGGTGCTGCTCCACATGCGCCCCATCGCCCTGGTCACCGATGAGGTGACCGACTCGGCGGTGCGCCGCCTTCTCTTCGACGCCGGCGACGACATCGACGACCTTATGCTCCTGTGCAAGGCCGACATCACCTCGGCCAACGAACAGAAAGTGGAGCGCTACAAGCAGCAATACGACCATGTAAAACAGAAACTCGTCGAGGTCGAGGCCAAA
>JAFZAF010000157.1 GCA_017548335.1 Bacteroidales bacterium
GATGCTGTGTATGGACAGGGTCCGCTTCAATTACTTGTTGGTACGGACCGTGGTGCGTTCGGTCATGCCGGCGCAGCTGACGGTGTAGGCGCTGCCGTCGGTGATATCGAGGAAGAAGGCGTCTTCCGTCTTCGGGAAGTAGCGGCGATACTGGGCAGCCAGGCTGTTGGCTTCGTCGGCCACCGAAGGATCGGCGGCGGCGGCCCGCTGCAGGTAATCGACGGCTACCCAGAAGTGAGCCCGGCTGCTGACTTCGTCGCCGCCGCACTTCTGCGCGCCCCAGATGGTGCCGATCAGCAGATAGGCTTTGCCGCGGTAGGCTTCGTTGAGCTCGGCGGCCTCTTTCGCCTTGGCGACGGCGGAAGCGGCCTTGCCGCACTTCTTGAAGTAGTAGGTTGCCAGCTCGAAGGTGTAGTCGGACTTGGTTTGCGTGTCTTCCGGATTGAGCAGGCTGATGGCGCGTTCGAGCGACTCGGCGGCCTTGGTGTTCTCGTCACGCGACGAGTAGAGGCGGTAGAGGCCGTACACGGAGCTGGCCGTCGGGTTGATCTCGTTGAGGGCCACGATCGACTGCAGGAAGAGCTCGGTATTCATGCACTCGCTCTTGGAGAGCATCTTCACCATGTTGGTCAGGAGCGCCTCGTCGGTGGGGTTGGCCTGGAAGCGCGGGGTATAGAGTGCCACCAGGTTGTCGCAGGAGGCAACGCCGCTGTCGATGAAAATGGATTCCACGTCGACCTTGGCGCTGCGGTACTGCGGATCGTTGCTCGAATCGATCTTGTCGTCGAGGTAGCCGGAGATCTTGGTGTAGTTGTTCATCACGGCCTCGGCGTCGAATTTCTCGTTGCGGTACATCTCGACCGCGGCTTTCATCTGCGTGACAAACGCGGCCGGGCCGGCTTCGCCTTTGATGTTGTCCAGAATCTCGGTCAGGAGCTTGTACTGGGTCTCATAGTCGGATCCGAGATAGTTGACCACGTCGATGGCCTTGTTGTCGAGGCTCTTGACGGCATACTTCGGATAGTTCTGCGCACGGATGTCGCTGAGCATCAGCAGCGTGTCGACCAATTCCCGGTAACGGACGGGGTCTTTGCGGTTCTTGTTGATCTCGTTGCGGACGATTGTCTGCCCGTAGATGAACATATTCTGGCTTGCGGTGGGCGGGCAAAGACTGAGTGCCTTCCTCCAGAACGGAGCCGCTTCGTCATAGTTTTTCTGCTTGTAAAGTTCCTGGTAGTAGGAAAGATACTTCGTGCATTCGGCACTGTCTTTTCCGAAACGTCCCTGGGCGAATGCCGGAAGGGCAAGCACCAGGGCCATGAGGATGAGGGCAATCTTTTTCATCGTTATTCAGTTTAATGGCAAATTTAGCAATTTTAATTATACAACGTAGGGATGAACCAAATATCGTGCAAATTGAACGAAATTGTGAATAAAAAGTACCGTTCCCTTACCAGGTTGCTGTCCAGCGTGCCCCGCTGGCCGATATCCACACTCAGGTTGATGCTGTTGTAGTAGCGGAAAACGGGAATGCCCAGGCCCAGGGTCACACCGGTCGCAGCGACCTGGCTCCCGTTCAGGAAAAGATGCGAATACTCGCGGTAGGCGCCGCCCCGCCAGGTAAGCCGGCGCATCCAGTGGCGCACGTCATAACGGTTGGGGGTGATTTCGAATCCGGCCCGGAAGCTTTGTGCGAGGCCCGTCTGGAAATCGATGCCGGGATAACCGCCGAACGTCAGTCCGGTCCAGTCCTGGCGTGTATAATCGAAGCCGACCATCCATTGCTCCCCGTAACGCAGCGTAAGGCCCGCACCCAGTTCCGCCGGAACCCGGTAGTTTTCCAGGGAAGATTTCCGGTTGATGATGGTGTCGGTCATAGAGGATGTCTTTCCGTAGGCATAGCGCTGTTCGCTGCCCCGGAGCCGGGCGGAGAAACCGTAGGTTGCACCCACCACGGCGCTCAGGGCGCCGGAAAGCGGCTGCTGGTACTGCAGGCCGACTTTTCCGCCGAAACAGCTGACGTTGTAGCCCCATCCCGACTGGATGGAACGATACGAACTGTTGTTGCGGAACGTGGCCGTGCTGGTACGGTCGATCTTGCCGAAATAGTAATCGAGGTCGGCGCCCAGGCTGAGCCGTTTCCAAAGCGTCACGCCGGTGCCCAGGAAAGCCTGGTAAAGACCGCCCGCACCTTCCTTGGTATAGCGGATGTCACCCGCCTCGGCAATCAGCGCGTCGGAAGTCTCGTCGGCCTGGAAAGCATAGGATACGGTGCTGAAAGGCATGATGCCCAGCTTGAAGGCGGCCTGGCTCCCGATGGGCAGCGAAGCCACGATATGGTGCATGTTGAACGTATTGTTCGCCGACTTGAGGACGCCTTGCGCCGTTTCGCTGAGCGAAGTGGCGGCGTTGCCCTGATAGATCACATTCCGGTTCTCCAGGCTGAAGTCCATCATGAAGGACTTGACTTCGCGGGCCGTGACGGCCGCCGGATTGATGAAATTCAGATAACGGACATTCCGGTCGCCGATGCCGATGCCGCCCATCGAGAGGTTGTAGGCCGTTCCGGGGCGGACCAGGTCGCCGAAGCCGAAAAGGGAATAAGGTGAATAGCCGTTTCCCGCCAGCGGCTCCTGGGCCGCGGCGGCCTGCGGCAGCAAAGCCAGCAGGACAAGCGATACGACAACGGGCAGAATCTTACTCTTCTTCACCATACTATACTTGCGCGTATGAATTGCAAATGTAGTAAAAAATCAAAGATTATACCAAAAAGGAGGCCAGAACCTTGGCTGCCGCCTGTACGGACCGGACATCCGGGACCTTGAAGAAGAGTTTTCCGCCGCTCTCCTGCAGGTTGATGCCGGAACGCCGGACAGCCAGTTGCTGCAGGATGGCGCCGAAGCGGTCGGACTGGAAGAAAGGATGGTTGCGCTCGGCGATGAACCAGGCGATCATCACATTGTTCTTGAGCACGATGCGCTCGATGCCCAGCTTGGCCGCCATCATCCGGAGCCGTACCACGTCGATCAGTTCGAGCACCGGCGTGGGAATCGGCGCGCCGAAACGGTCGGCCAGGTTGGCCGTGAAACGCTTGAGGAGGTCTTCCGACTTGATGCCGTCCAGTTCCTTGTAGAGCCGGATTTTTTCCGACGGCACATTGACATATGTATCAGGAATCATCAGTTCCAGATCAGTATCGACCTGCGTATCCAGTTCAAACGCCATCCGGCGCAGCGGTTCATCCGCCTCATCCGTATGGGAAAGCACGAGTTCATTCATCGCCTCTTTCAGGATGCGCATGTAGGTTTCAAAGCCCATTTCAGCCATGAAGCCTGACTGTTCGGCACCCAACAGGTTACCGGCACCTCGGATGTCGAGGTCCTGCATCGCGATGTTGAATCCGCTTCCCAGGTCGCTGAACGCTTCCAGCGCCCGGATACGGCGACGTGCGTCGTCTGTGAGTTTTTCCTCTTCCGGCACAATGAGGTAGCAATACGCTTTCACATTGCTGCGCCCTACCCTGCCCCGCAACTGGTGCAGGTCGCTCAGGCCGAAGCGTTGCGCCCGGTCTACGATCATCGTGTTTGCATTCGGAATATCGATGCCGTTCTCAATAATCGTGGTCGACAGCAGAATGTCGTAATCGCCGGCAATAAAACGCAGGATCTTGGTCTCCAGTTCGCGGGCTTCCATCTGGCCGTGGGCCACGCAGATCTCGGCTTGGGGACAGATCACATGCAGTTTATCGCGTACCGCGTATAAGTCGTCCACGCGATTGTGGACGAAATAGACCTGTCCGCCCCGCTCGAGTTCCCGGTTCAGGATGTCAGCCAGATACTCTTCATCAAAACGGATGACTTCCGTGGTGACGGGAATCCGGTTCGGCGGCGGGGTATTGATGATCGACAGGTCCCGGGCGCCCAGCAGTGAAAACTGGAGCGTGCGCGGAATCGGTGTCGCTGTAAGGGTCAGCGTATCGACCGAGGTTTTCATCTGCCGGATCTTTTCCTTGGCCGTGACGCCGAACTTCTGTTCTTCATCGATGACGAGAAGTCCCAGGTCCTTGAAGCGGATGCTGCTGTTCAAGATCCGGTGCGTGCCGATCAGGATGTCGATCTTCCCGGCAGCGACATCTTCGCTGATCTGCTTGATTTCCTTCGGCGTGCGGAGGCGGCTGATATAATCGATGCGGACAGGGAAATCTTTCAGCCGGGCGGTGAAGGTCTGGTAATGCTGCAGCGCCAGTATAGTGGTCGGAACCAGAATGGCGACTTGTTTGCTGTCACAGGCTGCTTTGAATGCCGCCCGGATGGCCACTTCTGTCTTGCCGAAGCCCACGTCGCCGCAGACCAGGCGGTCCATGGGATGCAGGCTCTCCATGTCGGCCTTGACCGCTTCCGTAGCCGTTGCCTGGTCGGGCGTATCTTCAAACAGGAAGGACGATTCCAATTCCTGCTGCAGATAGGAATCCGGCGAGAAAGCGAATCCGCGTGCCTGCTGCCGTTCAGAGTAGAGTTTGATGAGATCTTCGGCGATATCCTTGACTTTCGACTTGGTACTCCGCTTGAGATTCTCCCAGGCCTTGCTGCCCAGGCGATAGATTTTCGGCGTTTCTCCGTCGCGTGACTTGAATTTGGAAATCCGGTGCAGGGAATGGATGGAGACGAACACCACGTCGCCGCCGGCATAGATGAGTTTCACGGCTTCCTGCACGCGTCCGTTCAGGTTGGTCTTGACCAATCCGCCATATTGTCCCACCCCATGGTCGATATGAACCACATAATCGCCCATCCGCAAAGCATTCAGATCATTGATTGTCATCTGCTCAGACCGTTCCACCTGGCGGCGGACACTGAGTTTGTGATAACGTTCGAAAATCTGGTGGTCGGTGTAGTAGCAGTTGCGGGAATGTTTATCGATGTAACCTTCGTGCAGGGATACCGGCAGGAACTGTGGTTTGACACCCCGCAAAATCTCTTTCAAGCGCCGTGTCTGGCTTTCATTGGGTGAAAGGATGGTGACGGTATAGTTTTCGACCTGTCGATGAACGATATCTTCTGAAAGCAAATCGAAATTCTTGGCGAAAACCGGTTGGGGCAGAATTCCATCATTATTCTTTTCCAAGATATTGTCGCGCAAATCCCAAATCGTGGTTCCTTCCGGAAGAATATCCTGGAAATCGGCATGTTCACTTTCCTGTCCGATTTCATCCAGATTCGGATAAATAGCAATTTCCGCCAGCGGTTCTCCCATAGAAAGCTGGTTGTCGGGATTGAAATGACGGATCGATTCAATCTCGTCACCGAAGAAATCGATGCGGATCGGATGTTCGTCGGCAAAAGAGAAAATATCCACCAAGGAACCCCGCAAGGCAAATTCACCCGGTTCTGTTACAAAATCGGCTTTCCGGAATCCTTCTCCGAACAGCACTTCACTGATGGCGCTGTGCGACAACGATTCCCCTTTCCGTAAGGTCAGAATCGAAGAACGAATCGACTTTGTCCGAAGTACCCGTTCATGAATTGCTTCTGTATAAGTTACCACGACTACTGAAGAAAGCGGTTCCTTCTTTCTTAATTCCGGGGTAATCTCATAAGAACCTTCTTTGGAAACAAGAGGACTCTTTTCCCATTGGGCAATCGCTGACAAAGCAGATGTCCGTTGTAAAAGAGCCGTACTTTTCTTGTATTCCGATTTTTCTGCGGAGGAAGGAAAATAGAACAGATTCTCCTCGCACA
>JAFZAF010000158.1 GCA_017548335.1 Bacteroidales bacterium
GATTTTTGTACCGATTTATCGATATTTTCAAAGACATAAAGGCCTGTTGTATGGCTTGCTGGCGGCGAGCCTGTTGCTATTCATCTTTTTTGGGGCGCAGTTGCGGTATGAGGAAGACATCGTCAAATTGCTGCCGCGGGCAAGCCTCGACAGCGAGTTGGCTTTCAGCGACATCGCGCTGAAGGACAAGATATTCGTCCAGATTCTGGCCGCCGATCCGGAAGAACCCCTCGACACCTGGACGCTGGGGAACTATGTAGATGAATTCACCGATGCCGTCCGGGGCCGGGATACGAGCGGACAGTATATCGTCGGAATCTTGAGCGGCCTGGATGTGGAGACAGCCCTCGGGGCGATGGACTATGGCTTCGAACACCTGCCCGCCTTCATCGACACATGCTACTACGCCGCCTTCGCCGCTGCCCTGGAACCGGCGGCCGTCGAAGCACAGATGGCGCAAAATGTCGCGCTCATCGAAGCGGACATGACCGGCGAGACCACCCGGCTGGTCTGCACCGACCCGTTCGGCCTGCGCAACCTCTTCCTGGCTGACCTCCTGCCTGAGGAAGGCGGTACCATCGGCGGCTATACGCTGGAAGAAGGCCATTTCTTCTGTCCCGACAAGACCGTCGCCCTCGCGTTCATCACGCCGGCTTTCACCCAGACCGACTCCTACCATTCCATCCGGTTCAGCCGCATCCTGAATCAGGAACGGAAAGCCTTCGAGACAGCCCATCCGGATGCCCGGATCCTCTTCCATGGAACACCCCTGGGCGCCGTTTCCAACTCCGGCACCATCAAACGGGACCTGGCCTGGACCGTCGGCATCTCACTACTGATCATCGTTATCATCCTGCTCGCCTGCTTCCGCCGCGGGGCTTTCATTCTCCACCTGGTGGTTCCGGCCATCTACGGAGCGGCCTTCGCCCTGGCCTGCCTGTACTGGGTCAAGGGTTCGATGTCAATCATGGCCCTCGGCGTGGGCGCCATCGTACTGGGCGTCGCGCTCAGCTACTGCCTGCATATCCTGATCCACTATTACTACACCGGTGACATCGAACAGACCTTGCGGGAGGAATCGACGCCGGTCTTCCTGGGCTGCATCACCACGATCGGCGCCTTCCTGGCGCTGCTTTTCACCGAAAGCGACCTGCTGCGGGACTTCGGCATGTTCGCCGCTTTCGCCTTGATCGGCAGCACCTTCTACGCCCTGGTTTTCCTGCCGCATCTCTTGAAGCCGGGACATGTAAAAGAGGAAAAAGCCCACGGCTTCCCCGTCATCGACCGCTTCAACGACCTGCCCTGGGACCGCAACCGGTGGATTCTGGGTGCCATGCTGGCCGTCATCGTGATCGGCATCGTCCTGGCGCCGCGCGTGCACTTCGACAGCGACCTGCGCAACCTCGATTACGACAATGCCGAACTAATTGAAAGCGAGCGGCTCTATCACGAAAAAACCCAGAACGGCTACCGGGATCTGTACTTCGCCACCTACGACGACGATCTCGACCAGGCGCTGGAATACAATAAACGCTTGGAACAACGACTGGAATCGCTCCAGGAACAGGGACTGGTCAAGGGCTACCACTCCATCGTCCCGCTTCTCTTCCAGACCACCCGCGACCAAGAATCGCGCATCGCTGCCTGGAAAGCGTTCTGGTCGCCGGAACGGACCGCCGCCGCCCGCCAGACGCTGGCGGCCGCCGCCCGCCGGCACCAGCTGGATCCCGGACTCTTCGCCCCGTTCTTCGCCCTGGTGGAAGCCGACTACGAGCCCGGCTCCCTCTTCGACGCCGGCGTCATCCCGCCCGAACTGCTCTCCAACTACCTGGAAGAACAGCAAAGCGGCCGGAAAATGGTTTTCACATCGGTATCCTTTGCCCCGGAACAAAGGGATACCGTCATCGCACGCATTATCGACGGCCCTCAGTCCCTGGTACTGGAACCGTTCTACTACTGCAGCGACATGGTCGAAATCATCCACGACGACTTCAACACGACCCTTTGGCTCTCTTCCCTCTTTGTGCTGATCGTCCTGCTCATCGCCTTCCGCAACCTCTGGGTCGCACTGATTGCCTTCTTCCCGATGTTCCTTTCCTGGTATGTCCTGCAAGGGCTGATGGCCCTCTTCGGCCTGGAGTTCAACATGATCAACATCGTCATTTCGACCTTCGTGTTCGGCATCGGCGTGGACTACAGCATCTTCATCATGGAAGGGTTGTTGCAGGAGGCGCGCACGGGAGAAAAAGAGCGTCTGGAATACCACAAGGTGGCCATTTTCTTCTCGGCCCTGGTGCTGATCATCGTGGTCGGCTCCCTGATTTTCGCCAACCATCCCGCCATCAGCTCCACCGGGAAGATCACCCTCATCGGCATGGTGTCCACCATCCTGATGACCTATTCCCTGGAACCCTTCGTCTTCCGGCAACTGCTGAAGACCGGCTGGTTCCGGAGGAGTCTCAAACTTGACAAGCAATCATGGATACCCTCGACGGAACACAATACCTGAACCTCATCCGCGGCGGAGCCGCCCGGCTCAACGCCCACCGCAAGACCATCAACGACCTGAACGTCTTCCCGATTCCCGACGGAGACACCGGCGACAACATGTACATGACGATGGAGGCCGGCTGCCATGCGGCCGCCGGACCGCTCGGCGACGTGGCCGCCGCCGTTTCACAGGGCATGTTGACAGGTGCCCGGGGCAATTCGGGCGTCATCCTTTCCCGCATCTTCGCCGGCATCGCCCAAGCACTCAAAAACGCCCGGAAAGCCGACATCCGCCTGTGGGAGAAAGCCATGGCCTGCAGCGTGGAATCCGCCTACAAGGCCGTGGCGGAACCGGTCGAAGGCACCATCCTGACCGTTTTGCGCGAAGGGGTGAAAGCGGCTGCCGGGAGCAAAGACCTCGAGGAATATTTCGACCTGCTGATTCCTGCCATGGACCTGTCCCTCCAGCACACGCCGGAACTCCTGGACGTGCTGAAAAAGGCCGGCGTGGTAGACAGTGGCGGCGCAGGCCTGCTCTGCGTAGCAGAGGGCATGCGCGCCGCCCTGCATGGCAAGGCGGACACCCTGCCCGAAGAGGCAGCGCCCCAGACGGCGCACCCCGTTGACCTGAGCGCCTTCACCGAAGACAGCGTCCTGGAATTCGGCTACTGCACGGAGTTCCTCCTGCGGCTGCAGCGCAGCAAGGTGGACCTCGCCTCTTTCGACGAAAAAATCCTCTCCGACTGGCTCGCCGCCCACGGCGACTCGCTGGTCTTCTTCCGCGACGGGACCATCATCAAGGTCCATGTCCATACCCGCACCCCCGGCGACATCCTCAACCACTGCCAGCAGTACGGAGAATTCCTGACCCTCAAGATCGAGAACATGACGCTTCAGCACCACGAGAACCACATGGACGAACGGTTCCGGACGGGCCGGAAAGCCCTGGGCGTGGTGAGCGTCGCAGCCGGTGCGAAACTGCAGCAGACCTTCCGCGAGATGGGCGCCGACGAAGTGATCGAGGGCGGACAGACCATGAACCCGCCGGTCCAGGCCTTCCTGGAAGCCTTCGACCGCATCGGGGCCGAAAACATCCTGGTCTTCCCCAACAACGGCAATATCCTGCTCACGGCCCGGCAGGCCGCGGCGCTGTACGACCGCGCCCGCGTCGAAGTGATCGCCACCCGCAGCCTGGGCGAAGGTTATTATGCCCTGGCCAGCCTCGACGCTTCCGAAACGATCGACCAGATCGTACCGGAACTCGAAGCGGCACTGGAAGGCACGGTCACGGGCCTGGTTTCGCGGGCGATCCGCGACAATGATGCAGGACACACCGGCGACTATCTGGGTATCGCCGGAAAAGACATCCTCTGCGGCTCGCCCGACCGGAAAGAGGCCTTGTTGGAGCTGGCCCGGAAGCTCAACGCCGAC
>JAFZAF010000159.1 GCA_017548335.1 Bacteroidales bacterium
GACCATGCCGGCGATCCGGAATTCAATGCCGGCATCATCACACGCGACGGGGAAACGTTCGCTTTAAGCGGCTTTACCCAAGCGGCGGAGCGCCTGACTTTCAAGCGGGCGGTCGACCGGGCCTGGCCCGACTACAACGACCCGCTCCCGATGCCGGACGACTATATGGGCGATATCGTGGCCCATATCCGCACATTCTACAAGCGGACGCAGGCCCGGCAGGGAATGGAGATCGAAAAGTTTCGCGTGGGAGAGACGGGTCAAATCAAGCTGCTCCACGATCCGAAACGCTATCCGAATTTCTCCATCCGCAATCTCTGCGGCTGCGGCCGGATTTCCACGCCGGACGGCAAGGTGACCAACCTGTATGAAGGCTTTGTGGAGAAAGACGGACAGGAACTGAATGAAAACGGTATGAGCCTGGGAATTGTTGTCTCATACGGAGACTTCCGCTATTATTCGGCCGGTGATTTCTGTGATACCTTTACCCGCAAAGATGGCATGGAAGTGAATGTGGAGGAGGAACTGGCAAAGGTCTGCGTTCCGGTGCACGTGGCGAAGGTCAATCACCACGGCCACTATTCCATGCCGGCGCCGCTGGTGTCCGCACTGCGTGCAAAAGTGTGGGTTACCTGTGTCTGGGACCAGTTGCACGATGTCGCGCCGGTAATGGAGCGGCTAGCCGACCGTTCTCTCTATCCCGGCTCGCGTGTCATGTGCCCGTGTATTTTCCCGGCGGAACGGCGGGCCGAAGATGCCGGAAGCCCCTGGCTGGAAGATATCGAGCCGGCCTGCTTCGACGGGGCGCACGTCATCCTTGACGTGGAGCCCGGCGGGAAGCGTTATTCCATTACCTGCCTGGACGCGCGTGACGAATCGATGACCGTCCGCAGCGTCCTGCATTTCAAGACAGATTTGCGCTAAGCTTATTGCATCTGGCGCAGCCGGACGTCTATTCCGGGGAGCAGCCCCGGAAGCTCGCTGAGATCGGTCTGGCCGAAGTGATAGGGGATGAGGACCTTGGGTTGGATCATCCGGGCGGCGCGCACGCATTGTTCGACCGTCATCGTATAAGGCTGGTTCACCGGCAGGAAAGCCACGTCTATGTCTTTGATCTCCGCCAATTCGGGGATGTCTTCGGTGTCGCCCGCGATGTAGATGCGCAGGCCGTCGATGGTCAGCACGTAGCCGTTACCGTTGCCTTTCGGGTGGAAATTCTCCCGCCCCGGCGTGTTGTTGTAGGCCGGCACGGCTTCCAGGAGGACGGCGTCGGTCAGTTGCCGCTTTTCTCCGTTCGTGATGGCTTCACCGCGGTCGAGTTTGTCGCGGCTGCTCGGATTCAGGAGAATCTTCGTGTCTTCTTTTGTCAAAGCTTCGATGGCTTCTGCATCCAGATGGTCCCCGTGTTCGTGGGTGATTAGAATGAAGTCGGCTTTGGGGAAATCTGCAGCATAGTCGGTGGTCTTTCCAAGTTTGGTGACGGGGTCGATCTGAATCCACAGGTCACCGTAGTTCACGGCCAGGGTCCCGTGCTTGATCAGGGTGATGTCCACAGGGAGGCCGCTGTCCGTGATAAAACGTTCCACTTCGTATCCGGTTTCGGAGATCGTCGAGGACGGCTCAGCAACGGCCGTTTTCTTGGAATGGGTGCAGCCTGGCAGCATCAAGGCCACCGTCAGGATCATCAGCAGATAGCGTCCCGTTCGTTTCTTATAGTTGAGATAGGCTTCGCCGAAGTCTTTCTCGAGGCGTTTCTCTTCGTTGCGGACCTGCAGGGTCAACAGGACCGTCTGGACGAGAAAGATGGCCAGCGGCCACCAGGCCCAGAGGTAGATGAGCCAGCCGATATCGTACAGATAGATACCCAGCAGCATCGGGTTTCGGCAGATCCGGTAGGGGCCTTCCGTCATCAGTTCTTTCGTCCGGGGCGCCACTTCGTGACCGTAGGCGTCGAAGGGATTGCCTTTGCCCACTTTTTTCATATAGACGATGCTCCAGATGCTCAAAGCAAGGCCGATGAGCGCAAGTCCGACGGCAAGGCCGAAGCGGAAAGCCGATGCGGGCACATACGGCCAGGGCCGGCCGGAAACCAGCCACATCAGGGCGGGGATGCCCAGCACGAAGATGCAGAGCCCCAACAGATAACCTGCAATGTTTTTGAAAGCGTTTTTCATAGCTCAGAGAATGTTTTCCAATTGAAGCAGCCGGCGTTTGCGGTCGAGGCCGGCGGCATAGCCGGTCAGGCTGCCGCCGGCGCCGATGACCCGGTGGCAGGGAACGATGATGGCGATGGGATTGTGGCCGACCGCGCCCCCGACCGCCTGCGCGGCGCACCGAGAGGTAAACCCTTGTCGCTCGGCACGTTGGTTGGCCAGCTGGGCGGCAATCTCACCGTAGGACATCGTCTGCCCATAGGGAATGGTCAACAGGATTTTCCAGACAGCCTCGCGGAACGGCGTTCCATGCAGCGCCAACGGCGGCGTGAAATCCGGCACTCCTCCGCTGAAATACAAGTCCAGCCAACGACAAGTCTCATCGAAGACCGGCAGGCGTTGCAACGCCATTCCGGTCGATTCCATCCCGGAGCCGAAATACCGTTGCCGGTCGAACCACAACCCGGTCAGCGACTTGCCGTCGCTCGCCATCGTCATGCCGCCCAGCGGCGAATCGTAATGCCACAACTCGTTCATAGGAGTAAATATACACACTATTCCCGAAAACGCCAACGATTCGATATTTTTCCGAACTTTGCAGTATGTTCAACAAGCACGATATCGCACGGGACGCCTGCCAGCTGTTCGGGGTGCAGGCGCACAGGGGCTACGACTGGTGGTGGCATTCGTTTACGGGCTATGATATGGAGACCGGCGCGGCGAAGCCTTTTTTCATCGAATTCTTTCTATGCAATCCTGCCCTGGGCGGCGAGGAACCTGTTTTCGGGCAATTGCCGGAGAACCAGGCGGCCGGGGTGAAGCCGTCCTATTTGATGGTCAAGGCCGGCAGTTGGGGAAGGGATGCGGCGCAGCTGCATCGCTTCTGGGGATGGAAACAGATCAAGGTGGACTGGGATGTTCCTTTCAGCGTGGAGGCCGACGATTGTTTCCTGACCGAGACAAAAACCTATGGCCATGTCCGTGTCGCAGGCGCGAAGGACCATCCTGAATGGATGTGCGACGACGGCGAGATGGCATGGAGCCTGAGAATCGACAAGCTCGTGGCTTTCAACGTGGGCTTCGGAGCCGACAAGGTGTTCCGAACGGCGGAGGCGTTCGAGATGTTCTGGCATGCCGAAGGCATGAAGACGGCTTACACCGGCGAAGTCATCTGGAACGGACGCCGATATCGGGTAAGCCCCGGAGACTGCTACGGCTATGCCGACAAGAACTGGGGCAAAGATTTTACTTCGCCCTGGGTCTGGCTTTCCTCCAACAACCTGACCAGTGAACTCACCGGCAAGAAACTCGAAGACAGTGTGTTCGACATCGGCGGCGGCCGGCCGAAGGTCGGGCCGGTCGCACTACCACGCAAATTACTCTCCGCCTTTTGGTATGAAGGCACTCCCTACGAATTCAATTTCTCGAAGGCGTGGACGCACGTCCATACGGAATTCGACTGTCGCGAAACGGATACGCAGATTGTCTGGCACGTGGAACAGCGCAGCAACTCCGGCCGCATGATTACCGACATTACCTGCGAGAAAAACGACATGCTATTGGTCAACTATGAATCGCCGGACGGCGCGAAGCGCCACAAGCGGCTATGGAACGGCGGCAACGGCATCGGCACCGTCCAGCTTTTCGACCCGGACGGCCGCCTCGTCGACCGCGTCCACGCGGAAAACGTCGGCTGTGAGTTCGGCGAATACGACTAATCTTCCTTCTTTTTGCGCGGCTTCCGCTGCTTTTGCGCGGCCTGTTGCTCCCGCTCTTCGCGCTTTTTTCTCCGCTGTTCGCGGTTGTTCGCTTCGGAGGCGAAGATTTCGACAGCGGCATCGGTCAGTTCATCGCTCCAGACATGGTCGCCGCCGACGATGTGCGCCCAGGGGCACAGGACGCGATAATCGTAGTCGAAAACGACCGTGTAGGGCGGGCCGCAACGGTCATTGACGTCCATATACAGATGACGGCCATCGTAGATCAGCCGGCGGTTGTCATAGTCGTCCATCCCTTCCTTTCCGAGCTTGTCGAAGATTTCGGCCGAAATCTCGTAGAGGTCATAGGCGCCCGGCCCGGAGGTCTCCGCCGTATAAAGGCCGGTTTTGTTGTCGAAACAGGCCTTCCAACCGCATCCGGATTTGAATTGCATGGCAAAGGGGTTTTGTTGCGTAAATACGTTACAAAGATAATGATTAACTTTGTAAATCTCGAACATGAGTACGGTTTGCTACATACCCATGCTGGAAGGGCAGACGCCCGGCGTGCAGGAATGGCTGCAAGCGGCCCGGGCGCGCTATGACGTGTTTCCTGTCCTGCTCCCGCAGGCCGACTGGAACAACGACCTGACGCCCTGGCCCGCAGACCCGGTCTTCAAGAAGGGAAAACCCTTCGGCGGAAAGGCCGAATCCTATCTGCGCAGGCTGGAAAAGGAAATCATCCCCGACATTGAAGCGGGACTGGGCCTCGTTCCTGACGAGCGTTGGCTGCTCGGCGTATCCCTCGCCGGCCTCTTCGCCGTCTGGGCAGCGACCCAAAGCAAGCTGTTTACCCGCATCGCCGCCATCTCCGGCTCATTCTGGTATCCGGGCTTCCCGGAGTGGCTGCGCTCGCAGCCGCTTGTGCCCAGCCTCCGGGCCGCTTATCTTTCCCTCGGCTGCAAGGAAGCCGAAGGAAAGAATCCGCATCTGAAAGACATCGCCGCCCAGACCCGGAAAGTCGCCGGCATCCTTACGGAAAAAGGCGTTCCGACCGCCTTTGAATGGACGGAAGGCACCCATTTCGCTCCGGTCATCCCGCGACTGGAGCAGGCATTGAACCATCTCACCGCATGAATATCCTCGTTATCACAGGAAGCCCCAAAGGCAAAGATTCCATTACCCTGCACACTTGCCTTTATCTGGAAAAGCAATTCCCGCAACATACGTTCAACTACCTGCATGCCGGGCAGCGGATCAAGTCGCTCGAAAAAGATTTCACGCTGGCACTAGAAGCGCTCCGGGCCGCCGAGTTGATCGTCTTCTGCTATCCCGTCTATACCTTTCTTGTGCCGTACCAGTTGCACCGCTTCATCGAGCTGATGAAGGCGTCAGGCCTGGACCTCTCCGCCAAGACCGCCACGCAGGTGACCACCTCGAAGCACTTCTATGATATAACGGCACACCAATTTATTAAAGACAACTGCGCCGACCTGGGCCTACGTTGCCTTGACGGGCTTTCCGCCGATATGGAAGACATCTTGACGGAGAAGGGGCAGAAGCAAGCTGTCGACTGGATGGAATTCGTCTTCTGGCAGCTGGCGGGCGGCGCAGCGCAGCAGCTGGCGGCCATCGCGGAAAAGAAGCCCGGCAGGAAGGCCGTCATCGTGGCCGACCTGCTGCCCGGTGACTCCCGGCTGCAGCAGATGATCGACCGTTTCCGCGCCGTCTTCCCGTATGAATGCGACTTGGTCAACATCGAAGACTTCCCTTTCATGGGTGGCTGCCTGAGTTGTTTCAACTGCGCTGCGACGGGCAAGTGCGTATATAAGGACGGCTTTGACGAATATCTGCGCGGCACAATCCACAAGCACGACGCCATCGTCTATGCTTTTCGGATCAAAGACCACTCGATGGGCTCGCGCTTCAAGCTTTACGACGACCGCCAATTCTGCAACGGACACCGTACCGTGACGATGGGCACGCCTTTCGGCTATCTGGTGTGTGGCCCTTACGCTGAGGAGCCGAACCTGCAGCTGCTGTTGGAAGCGCGGGCACAAGTGGGTGGCAATTTCCTGGCGGGTGTAGCGACCGATGAGATCGACGCCGAACGCGCGGTGGATGCGCTGAGTGCAACGCTCTGCCGGGCGATGGAAACGCAGTATACTCCGCCGCAGAACTTCCTGGGCGTCGGCGGCATGAAAATCTTCCGCGACTTGATCTATCAGATGCGCGGGCTTATGCGCGCCGACCACAAGTTCTTCCGCAGCCATGGCCAGTACGACTTCCCGCAGAAGCAGTGGAAGACTTCGCTGAAGATGTATCTCGTGGGCTGGCTGATGAACAACCCCAGGATGAAGGCCAAGGCAGGCGGCAAAATGACGGAAGGCATGATTGCCCCTTATAAAAAGGTATTGGATGCCTCCGGTCGTCCGTCCGAAAAAGAAAAATAAAAATATTTATAAAATTATTTGGTTTATAAAATAAACTTGTTTACCTTTGCACTGTGGTTAAGGCAGACTGCGCAGCTGCACTTGGCCCGAACAACCCGATAAACAAGTTTTTATTATGGAACAAATCAAAGAAATGACGGCTCAGGAGAGCCTCAAACTCATCAGTGAAACGCTGAACAACAGCCGCCGCTCGATTCTGAGAAACAATTCGAAGGGCTTCATCCTCTGGGGCGTGCTCCTCACGGTGATGTCGCTGGTCGTCTATTTTGCATGGCATGCTACCGGTAATGCCGTATGGAACCTGCTTTGGTTCGCGATGCCTGCAATCGGTTATCCGCTGTCCATGCTCCTTTATAAGAAGAAAGACAGTACTGTCCCGCAAAGCTTTGTCGGCAAGCTGCTCGGACAGGTCTGGGGCGTCTTCGGTGTATTCTCCCTGGTCTTTTCCGCCCTTGCGGTGTTCGTCGTGCCCATGCCCATCACCTTCACGATCGTTTTGCTGCTGGGGCTCGCCGAGAGCATTTCGGGCGTGATCCTGAAGAACTGGCCCATCATCATCGGCGGATTCATCCTCGGAGTGGGCGGTGCTGTCGCCGCCACGCTGCTGAAGACGGATGCCCAGATCCTGCTCTTCACCCTCGGGGGAATTGTGTTGGCCGCGACCGGCCTGATTGTCAAATGCCAGTACAAGTAAGCCATGTTTCCGAAACTCGACCCGCTCCTTCATTCGGAGTTGAGACTGGCCGTGATGTCGATCCTGGCAGATGTGGAGTCCGCAGACTTCACCTACTTGAAGAAACAGACAGGCTCGACGTCGGGTAATCTCAGCGTCCAGATTGACAAACTCACCTCGGCGGGATACATCGCGGTGGAGAAAGGCTTCAAGGGCAAGATACCCTGCACCACGTGCCGGATCACCCCGGCCGGAACGGAAGCCTTCAACAGCTATGTCGAAGCCTTGAAGGAATACTTGAAATAGAAAGGAACTTTCGTCATGCCCGGCTTGACCGGGCATCTCGTTCCCGGGCGGCCCGACGGCCGCCTTTTTCTATAGATAACGGGCTGTGACCGAGGCAGGGGAGGCTTTCATGCCGGCGGGTGTGCCGGTATAGAGAAGCCTGCCGCCGGCCTCGCCGGCTCCCGGACCGAGCTCCAGCACGAAGTCGGCACTGCGGATGACGTCGAGATTATGCTCGATCATATAGACCGTGTTGCCGCGGTCGACCAGCGAGTCGAACAGCCGGATGATGTGGCGGATGTCCTGGACGTGCAGGCCGTCGGTGGGCTCGTCAACGATGAAGATTTTGTTTTCGACGCCGAGGTAGGAGGCCAGCTTGAGCCGCTGCAGTTCGCCGCCCGACAGGGTCGAAAGTGCCTGGTTCAGATGCAGGTATTGGAGACCGACGTCAACCAGGGGCTTGAGTTTCTGCTCGATGACCGTCCCCTTGAAGAAGGCAGAAGCAAGGCGGACCGAGAGGTCGAAGGTCTGCGCGATGTTGAGCGTCTCGCCCGTCGTCGGGCTGGTGAGGGTGTAGTGCAGTGCTTCGTCGCGGTAGCGGAGGCCGCCGCAGGCTTCGCAGGTCGTTTCGATGGCGTCCATGAAGGCCATCTCCGACACGATGACGCCTTTGCCGCCGCAGACGGGGCAGGCGCCCTCGCCGTTGAACGTGAAATATGCCTCCTTCATCTTGTGCGCCCGCGCGAAAGCTTTACGGATGTCGCCCGCCACGTCCATATAGGTGCCGGGCGTAGAGCGCAGGCTCACGCCGATGTTTTTCTGGCTGATGTAGATGACTTCGTCGGGCGTGGGGAATTGTCGCCGGAAGCACTCCATCAGCGAACTTTTTCCTGAGCCGGCCACGCCCGCCACCACGCCGAAGACGCCCAGCGGGAAGTCAACGGTCAGGTCGCACAGGTTGTTGAGCGAAGCGTGCTCGACCCGGAACGCCCCGTTGCCGGTGCGAGGCGTTGCCTTGAAAGGAAGTCGCTCTTCGACCAGATGGCCCGTAGCGGTATCGCTCTGCAGCAGTTGGGGCCAGGATCCTTCGAACATGATCCGGCCGCCGTCGATTCCCGGTCCGGGACCGAGGTCCACGATATGGTCGGCGATGCGGATCATCTCCGGATGGTGCTCCACCAGCAGCACGGTGTTGCCCGCGTCGCGCAGCCGCAGGACCGAGCGCTTCAGGCGCTCGATGTCACGCGGATGCAGGCCCACGCTCGGTTCGTCGAGGATATAGAGCACGTCGGCCAGCGAGGAGTTGATATACTTCGCAATCTTGCAGCGCTGCGCCTCGCCGCCAGAGAGCGTGCCTAAGGGCCGGCTCATCGACAGATAGCCGAGGCCGATCTCCTCCAGGGCGGTGAGCCGTGCGCCGATGGCTTCTTTCAGGTCGGCCGCCAGCGGGTCGGTGAGCGCCGCGATCCAGGCGTTCAGCCGCGTGATGCTCATCGCGCAGACCTCCGCGATGTTCAGCCCCTCAATCTTGCAGCTCAGGACCTTGGGATTGAGGCGCGTTCCGCCACAGTCGGGGCAGGTGCCCATGGTGAGCATCGGGTTGAGTACGGCGGCGTGCAGCAGCCCCTCCTCGGAGTTGATGATGCTGCGGTACATGCGCGGGATCAGGCCTTCGTATTTAGCAGTCTTGGGCCAGTTTTTCGGCGGGTTCTTCAGGCGGATCTGCGGGCTGTTGAGGAAAAGATCGAGCTCTTCGGGCGAATAGTCCTTGATTTTCTTGTCGAGGTCGAACAGGCCGCTGTGCGCGTAGCGGATCCAGCGCCAGCCGCCCTTGCCGAAGGCGATGTAGTGGATGGTGTCTTCGTCGTTGAGGCTCTTGTCGAAATCCACGAGCTTGTGGATGTCGAGTTCGCGGATCTCGCCCAGGCCGGCGCAGCGCGGGCAACTTCCCTGCGGATGGTTGAAGCTGAAACTGTCGGAGTAGCCTACGAATGGCTTGCCGACACGCGAGAAGAGGAGGCGGAGCAGCGCGTATATATCGGTGTAGGTGCCGACAGTCGAGCGCGAATTCTGCACCGGCTTCTTCTGGTCGATGACAATGGCGATAGGCAATCCCTCAATGCTGTCGACCTTCGGCCGGCCGTACTTCGGGAGATATTGCTGGACGAAAGTAGGGAAGGTGTCGTTGAGCTCGCGGCGGCTCTTGGCCGCGATGGTGTCCATCACCAGCGAGCTCTTGCCGGAGCCAGATACGCCGGTGAAGACGGTCACCTTGTATTTGGGAATGTCGAGCGAGATGTCCCGGAGATTGTTCTCGCGCGCCCCGCGGATGCGGATGGTATCGAAGCGTTGTTTTTTACTCATCGGCATCGGGCAGGATGATGACCGTCATCCCGATTGTAATGTATTCTTTCAACTTCAGGATATCTTCATTGCGCAGGCGGATGCATCCCTCCGTGCACCGCGTTCCGATCGACTCCGGCAGATGCGTTCCATGAATGCCGATCTTGGTGAACCCCGGCACGGCGAGACGGAAGAACCAGGGACCGTAGCATCCCCGGATGGGGCCCTTCCCATCTCCGAAATCGTGGGTCATATAGGTTCCGTCAAGAATCTGGTTGACCTTGAACGTCCCTTCCGGCGTCTTGTTGTCTCCCCGCCGCTGCTTGTTTCCCTTGTTGATGGCACAAGCGATGGGGAAGGTCTCGATGATGGTCCCTCCCTTCCCGATGATGGAAAGAGTCATATCCTGTTTGCTGACGACCATATAAGGAGTGGTAGGCTCCGCCATGCCGCCAGCCAGGAAAAGAGACAGAAAGAAAAATAAGAAACGCATAACGGGAACAAAGATATCAAAAACAAGTGAAAGATGGAAGGGCGGATTAATAGCCGTAGCGTTTCCGGGAAGCGGCCAGGAGGAAGATACCTAAGAGGAGGCAGCAGACCTCGGCGGCGTCGACGGCGAACCAGATGCCGTCGGGACCGAACAGGGCGGGCAGCAGGAAGACGAAGCCTAGTTCCAACACAAGATTACGGACGAATGCCAGGACAGCCGATACCTTCCCGTTGCCCAGGCCTGTAAACCATGCCGAAACGAATAGGTTGACGCCCACCAGCACGAAACTGGCCATCGAGATCCGCAACGCGCGGACGGTCAATTCCGTCAGTTCCGGGTCGTATCCCACGAAGAGCCGGGCCACCGGGCGCGCAGATAGTTCTGAAGCCAGCGTGACCGCGAACCCGAACAACAGC
>JAFZAF010000016.1 GCA_017548335.1 Bacteroidales bacterium
GGCCGCCGCCTTCCAGGCCGTCGGCGCCTTCTGCGGCAACCGCAGCGTATATCTCTGCACCATCAGCAACGGCCGCAGCGACATGCGCACGGCAGATACCTTCGGCATGTTCGTCAACACCCTGGCGCTCTCGAGCGAGATTGGACACGGTACCGTGGATGAATACCTGAAGGAAACCGACCGGCAATTCGCCGAGACTCTCCGGCACGAGGATTATCCTTTCGCCCAGATAGCTTCTGATTATGATTTCCAGCCGCAGGTAATGCTCGCCTATCAGGTGGGCGTATTGACGAAGTACCAGATTGACGGCACGGAACTTCAAAGCGAGAATCTGGAAATAGGCACGCCTAAGTTTCCCTTGAGCATCTTTATCGACGGACGCGAAGGCGAGGAATACATTGCCCTGGAATACGACGAAACACGATACAGCCCGGCCTTGATGCAATGCTTTGCCGACGCCATGGAGACGCTCGTACGCGGCATGCTGGCCGACGGGCCGCTCGACGCCCTGCCGCTCGTGGACGGCGAACGCATCCGGGAACTGGACCGCTTCAATGACTATACCCTGCAAGTGGACACGACGCAGACCGTCGTATCCCTGTTCCGCGCACAGGCAGCCCGGACTCCCGCAGCACCTGCCGTCGCTTGCGAGAACGTTACGCTCAGCTATGGCGAGCTCGACCGGATCACCGACCGCATCGCAGCCGCCATAGCGGCACGCGGCCTCGGCCGGGAAGACGTCGTATCGATCCTCATCGGCCGGAGCGAGTATATGGCCGTCACGGCGCTGGGTGTGCTCAAGGCGGGTTGCGCCTACCAGCCGCTCGATCCATCCTATCCGGCCGAACGGCTCAACTTCATGGTGCAGGATGCGGCCGCCAAGCTGCTGATTGCCGAAGGGGATTTGCGGAACTTGCTGACGGAATATACCGGCGACGTACTTTTAACCACGCAAATCGCAGGATTGCCGGAAGGCTCCGTACCGGAAGGTCCGGCACCGGACAGCCTGTTCATCCTGCTTTATACTTCCGGTTCGACCGGCGTGCCGAAAGGCTGCATGCTGGAGCACCGCAACCTCGTGAACTTCTGCACCTGGTACCGGAATTATTACGGGCTGCAGCCCGACAGCCGTGTGGCCGCCTACGCCAGTTTCGGCTTCGACGCCTGCATGATGGACCTCTACCCCGCCCTGACCAGCGGCGCCTGTGTCCACATCATCCCGGAAGAAACGCGGCACGATATGTCGGCCCTGAGCGCTTTCATCACGGACAATCACATTACACACAGCTTCATGACCACCCAGGTGGGCGTGATGTTCGCCCGGAATTTCCCCGGAAATCCGGCCTTGAAACACCTGTCGGTGGGCGGTGAAAAACTCGTCTCGCTGGATCCGCCTTCCTATGGTTTCCACAACGGCTACGGGCCTACGGAATGCACCATTTTCACGACCATTTTCGACGTGAAGCAAAAAGAAGCGAACATCCCGATCGGACATCCGCTCGACAACGTCCGTCTCTATGTGGTGGACGATGCCGGCCAGCGGCTTCCGGCCGGCGCGGCGGGCGAGTTGTGGGTCAGCGGGCCGCAGGTAGGCCGCGGCTATCTGAACCGGCCCGAAAAGACCGCCGAAACGTTCATTGCCAACCCGTTTGCGTCGGCAGCGCCATACGACCGGGTCTATCGGACCGGCGACATCGTCCGATACCGCCCCGACGGCAACATCGAGTTCGTAGGGCGCAACGACGGCCAGGTGAAGATTCGCGGCTTCCGCGTGGAGACCAAGGAAGTGGAAGCCGTGATCCGGGAATTTCCGGGCGTGAAAGATGTGACCGTCCAGGCCTTCGACGCCCCATCCGGCGGGAAGTTCATCGCCGCTTATGTCGTGGCCGACGGAACACTCGATACGCAGGCGCTGAGCGCCTTCATCCTCGAACGGAAGCCACCGTACATGGTTCCGGCTTCGTTCAACCAGATCGACTCGATTCCGCTCAATGTCAACCAGAAGGTAGACCGAAAGGCATTGCCCGCCCCGTCGCTCGCCTCCAATGAAAACTATGTCGAGCCCGCCACCGAGACCGAGCGGACCCTCTGCGAGGTTTTCGGCACTGTGCTCGACGTAAAGAAAGTGGGCGCTCTCGACAATTTCTTCGATCTCGGCGGCTCCTCGCTCATGGTGACCAATGTTCTGGTCGAAGCTGAGAAACGGGGCCTCAAGTTCAGCTACGGCGAAGTCTTCATCTATCCCACGGCCCGCGCCCTGGCCAGCCACCTCACCGGGGAAGAACCGGCCGGAACGGCATCGCCGGCCGCTACAGAAAAAGAGGTGGCGGAATATGACTATACGGCCATCGACGCCCTGCTTGCCGGCAACACGCTTGAAGCCCTCGCCGGCGAACCCCAACCGCTGGGACAGCACATCCTGCTGACCGGTGCCAATGGCTTCCTGGGCGTTCATGTGTTGCGCGAACTCATCCGGCAGACGCCGAAGACAACGACCGTCTGGTGCCTGTTGCGCGGCAAAGGCAACCTGACGGCCGAACGGCGCCTGGCGGAGATGCTGGTCTACTATTTCGAAAAGAAATACCGGTTGATGATCGGCAAGCGCATCCGTGTCGTGGAAGGCGACATCACACGACCCGAATCGTTCACGGGCCTGCTGGAGAGCGGAACCCGATTCGACCTGGTGGTGAACTGCGCTGCCAACGTGAAGCATTTTTCCAAAGGAAACGATATCGAGGAAATCAATTACGGCGGCGTGAAGAACCTCGTGGCTTTCTGCGAGCAGGCCGGCGCCCGGCTCATCCAGGTCTCGACCGAAAGCGTATCCGGCATGTCGGCCGGCACGGAACCCCGCGTCCTCACCGAGCAGCAGCTGTGGTTCGGCCAGCAGACCGACAACCAGTATGTGCGGTCGAAATTCCTGGCTGAACGGGTTGTGCTGGAGCACATGGCAGCCGGCACCCTCGACGCGAAGATCATGCGGGCCGGCAATCTCTCGCCCCGTGCAGAGGACGGCGAATTCCAGGTGAACATGAACGCCAACACCACGATGGGCCGCATCAAGGCTTACCGGATGCTGGGCGCATGCCCCTATGCGCTGCTCGACACCCGGCTGGAATTCTCTCCGATCGACGAGACGGCGCGAGCCATCGTGCTGCTGGCCGGCACGCCGCGGGCCAACTGCGTCTTCAACGTGTCGAACGACCACTTGCTGCCGATGGACGACATCCTCTCCCGGATCCGTCTCGACAACGGAGAGCCGCTCACTTATGTGGAGTACGACACGTTCCTGGAGCGGATGGAAGCAGCGAAGGCCGATCCCGAAAAGGCAAAGGTGTTGTCGAGCATCCTGGCCTATGCCACTACGCCGGGCGGCGCCCGGATGGTGATGAATCCCGCCTCGACCTCCTTTACCATGCAGGTGCTGCATCGGCTCGGTTTCCGCTGGAGCGAGACCGCCCGCAGCTACGTGGACATGGTCTTCGACAAGCTCGCCTCACTACGGTATTTTGATGTATAAAATGAACTGACTATGAAGAAAAATTGGCGCAAGACGATATACAATTGGATTGAGCGGCGCGAAGGCGTTTCCAGCTGGAGCCGGACCTACGATGTTTTCATGATGGTGATGATCGTCGTCAGCATCCTTCCGCTGATGTTCCTCGAACAGCATCCGTATTTCCGGATCATCGAACTCGTGACCGTCACGATCTTTATCATCGACTACCTGCTGCGATGGATCACCGCCGACTATAAGCTGGAGCGCGGGAAACTTTCTTTCCTGCTCTACCCGTTCACTTTCATGGCCATCATCGACCTGCTGTCGATCATCCCGGTATTCACGGTCATGAACAACAGCTTCAAGCTGCTGCGAATGACGCGCCTGTTCCGCATCGCACGCCTGCTGAAGCTCATCCGCTACACCGACAAGCTCGACATCCTGGTCAACGTGCTGAAGAAAGAACGGAAAGTGCTGATTTCCGTCCTGGTGCTGGCCGCTTTCTACGTCTTCATCACCGCCTTGATCATGTTCAATGTGGAGCCGTCCATCAATCCCATCACCGGCGAACAGACCTTCAACTCATTCTTCGATGCGCTGTATTGGGCCACGGTGACGCTGACCACCGTGGGCTACGGCGACGTGTGTCCCGTCACGAGCATCGGCCGCTTCGTGAGCATGCTCTCCTCCCTCTTCGGCGTGGCCATCATCGCTCTTCCTTCGGGCGTCATCACGGCCAGCTACCTTGATGAACTGCGTTCGACCTCGAGATCGCGTAAAAAGGGAGAAAAAGCGGTCGAGAAGACGGATAATCTAGAATCGCATAGCGATACCGGCACCCGTGGCGTCTGACCCGACGGCCGGGAAAAGGATCAAATCATACGCGCGCGCCTGCTTCACGGCGCGGATGCGCGACACGGTGATGGTCGCTACACCGGCAGCTGTCAAGCCGCCGAAGACGAAATACGGAACATTCGAACTGCCGGAAAACATGGAGGCCTGGCCGAGGCTGCGCTGCAGCGCAGTAGCCGCCAGGCCCACCGCGCCGACGCCCGTCAGGGCTACGCCCAGGATGTCGGCCGTGCGGAAGGCCGTCGCCGAGGCCATGTCGGCCTGTCGGCGCGACCCGGTTCCGAAGCCGGGCCACAGGTTATCGCGGGCCGCTTCGCCGCGGACTAACGTGCTGTCGACCGACGGCGTCGGGCAGAAGGCCCGCGACGGCGCCGGCATCTGTGCCCGGAGGGTCACCGCTGTCAGCAGCAACAGAAGGAGTGTAACAGAGAATCGCATGGCATGGCAAAGATACAAATAAAAATCCCTAACTTTGAGGGTTACTCGTTTCGACTTCTATGGAAATGAATGTATTTATCCTGCAGCGGATCGCCGCCATGGAAGCGGCGTTCGACCGCACGGCCGAAGCCGTAAAGGCGCTGGAATCGGCGCTGGACGCCTACGAAACCGCGCAAGTGGATATCGACCGACTCACGGATTACCTAGACAGCGGCGCCTGGCGCGAAGATTTCGAGGCCGACGAAGCCGGCCTGGTTCCAGTCGAACTCAAGCGCGGCGTCCTTTCGGAAGACGCCCTCTACAACCTGCTGGGCGACATCGTTTCGCTCCACGAGCAGGTTCAGGAGGTCTTCGGCGAGTAAAGCCGGCTCCCTCCTACTTCAGGACAAAGGTCTGGGTTGTGTTGTAGTCGTTCCAGTTGCGGAGCGACAGGGTAAGGTTCTGCTGGTCGTACACGTTGCTGTACTGCGTGTCTTCCACCTGGTCACCGGGGATCGGGAGATCCACCCAGTGTACCTGCGCCAGGCATTCCTGTGCCTCGTCGAGCGTCAGGATGCCGCCATGGGCCTGCAGGAATGCCGTGGCGGTCTCGTAGCGCCACCAGCTGCGGCTATGGGGATTGCCTACAGCGATGTCGGGCTCCGTGGTGTAGTGCTTAGGATTGAGCAGGTGGTTGGTCACCAGCATATAGTTCTGGCCTTCAGGCTTACGGACGATAATGGTCTTCCAGGCATCGTCTTTGTCGAATTCCACGACCACGCAATGGCCGGTCGCGTCGGCGATCATGTAATGATAGCCGGCACCGACCAGGGCGTCGTGGCGCACGTCCACGCTCTCCAGCAGGGCGAGCGCCTCTTCCACGGTCGCGCAGCGATCGAGCCACAGGCGCATGATCATCGAAGTGCCGACGTCATGCTTCGGCGTATCCTGCTGCGAGGCCTGCTTGGGCAGCGCCATGATGGAGGTGCAGAGGCCCTTCTCGTTGATGCCGTCGACCGGCGCGTAGATGGCCGCCATGCAGTTGATGCGCGAGAGGAACTTCGTGGGAAGCTTCTCGAGCCCGTAACCGATGTGCGACATGTCGCTTACGCCGATGGAGGCGTAGCCTTTCTTCGGATGGGAAAAGGTGACCAGGGTCGGGTTCTTGTAATAGTCATAATTGCGGCCGTACCAATAGCCTTCGCCATCGGATTTCTTAGCTTGGAAACTAGTGCAGCTGAAGGTTTTAAGCTCGCCGTTCTCATCGGCTACTTGAGAACTTTGGATCTTGATCGGCAGGCCTTTTCCCACGCGGGAAATCACATAGTTCAGGAGCTCGGAATTCGTGTCCACGTCTTTTTCGATCACGTCGTCCAGATCGTAGGAAGCACAGTATTCCATGGTGTAAAGATACGGATTGTCACCCACTTGCTTCAAGGTGGACAGGGTGCGGATTTCCCCCTGCCAGGCCAGAGTGACGGCCAGGAGCAGCGCCAGGACCACGAGCAAGAGCACTTTCAGGAACTTTTTCATCGCTTCATTTTTCTTCAAATATAGGCATTTTTTCCTAACTTTGTTGAATATGAAAACGCGCTTTCCCTTTTTCCGGACCGCCGCCTGCATCCTGTCGGCTGTCCTTTTCATCAGTTGCAAATCGGACGGACCGTCCGTGAACCTCGCGCTGCGCCATCCCGCTTATCATTCCAGTGCCATCGACTACAACGCCACGGCGCAGCTGGCCGTGGACGGCATTGTCGAGACGGAACCGCCCTGCCGGGTGGAAATCTGCGGCAACGACGGCGTCCCGCTGGACAAAATCGAGCACAACCTGGCGCTCGATCCACGCCAGTGGACGACGGTCACCGTGGAGGGATCGTCGGCGGAGTTGTCGCTCCGGACGCACGGATTCACGGAGCCCGTGGACCGCATCTCGATGACGTTCGCGGCGATGCTGCCAGAAGGGATGCGAAACGCTTCCTATACGGCAGTCCTGCAGCTCCTTGAGCCGGACGGATCCTGGAAGGACGTGGCACAATTCAAGGGAAAGTATCCGGGCCAGCAGCAACTGACGCTGAATTGGGATGCGCCCCAGCGGCTGGCGCCGGAAGGCTGGCGTTTTGTCGTAGACATCCCCGATGCCACGGCAATTCAATGGCAAATGTGGCAGTTCTTCCGCGACGGCCAGCGGCTGCCGATGCTTACGTCCGAGCATTTCTGCAGTGTATGGATGCCGGCGACCGGCGGCCGGGAATGGCTCGCGGTCGATCTGGGCGAGGTCTGTTCGTTCGACGAAGTGCGGCTGCACTGGCTGAATGCACCGGCACACGGCGTGCTGCAGGTCGGTCGGGATTCTTCGTCCTGGAAGGATGTGGTCGCTTTCGGCAGCGAGGGTGCGGCGGCGCGCAGCGACACGCTCCGCGTGTCCGGCCGCGGCCGCTGGGTCCGGCTGCTGCTGGATGCGTCGGTCGACGGGAACCCCTATCTGCTGACCGAAATGGAGGTGATGGGGCAATCACCGGCAGGCAATGCCTCTGCCACGCATCCCGCCGCGATCTTTGTTCCCGTTGCGCGGGACAACAAGGTTTGGCTCGATGAAGAATGGGAGCTCGCCCGGCTTCCGCAAGCCGACGATCCGGCCGCGTGGATTCCGGCTTCCGTGCCCGGGACCGTCCTTGTGAGCTATCTGGACAACGGGATGCTCCCCGACCCCGATTACAGCGACAATCAAGTGTATATCAGCGATTCATACTTCCTGTCGCCCTTCGTATACCGCTGCCGGTTCCTGTCGCCGAATGGATGGCGTCGCGGCGCGTCGGACGAGCGCGTCCGGCTGCATTTCGACGGCATCAACTGGAAGGCCGACGTGTCGCTGAACGGCACGGCCGTCGGCCGCATCGAGGGCGCCTTCACCGACGCCTCGTTTGATGTCACCGATCTGCTCGCCGACGAAAACCTGCTGGAAGTCACCGTCTATCCCCCGGCCCATCCGGGTGCGACCAAAGAAAATACGCAGGCCCGTTGCGCCACCAATGGCGGCGTGCTGGGCGCAGACAATCCGACGTTCCACGCCACCGTCGGCTGGGATTGGATCCCCACCATCCGCGGCCGCGACATGGGAATCTGGAACGACGTGTGGCTCGAACGCCACGGCCCGGTTCGGATCCTGCATCCGAACGCCGTCACCCGCTTCTCCGCATTGGAATCTCTGCCGCCGAAATTCGACACCACCACGGCACTCGTTACCGTAAGCGCCACGCTTGCCAACGAATCGGGCCATCCTATGAAAACGACGTGGGAAGGCAGCTACGGCGATGTGCCTTTCCGCCAGGACGTGTCCTTGGCGGCAGGCGAATCGCGGGAAGTCAGCACGCAACTGGTGCTTGAACATCCGCAGCTCTGGTGGCCGAATGGATTTGGCGAACCGCATTTGTACGACGTGTCCATGCAGGTCGGCGATAGCCATGCCGTGCATTTCCAGTCGGGCGTGCGGCAAATCACCTACGATGCCGCCGGCGAGAATCTCCGCATCTGGATCAACGGCCGGCGCTTCATCGGACGCGGCGGAAACTGGGGCTTCAGCGAGAACAACCTCCGATACCGATCAGCTGATTATGAGACGGCTATGAAGCTTCATCGTAATGAAAACTTCAACTTGGTCCGTAACTGGGTCGGCATGATCGGGGACGAAGAATTCTATGAAGCGGCCGACCGGAACGGCATCTTTGTCTGGCAGGATTTCTGGCTGGCCAACCCGGCCGACGGCCCGGATCCCGACGACGAGGCACTGTTCATGGACAACGCCGAAAACATGCTGCTGCGCATCCGGAATCACCCGTGCCTGCTGCTCTGGTGCGGCCGCAACGAGGGCTTCCCGCCAGCCACGCTCGACAAGGCGCTTCGGGCACTGATCAAGCGGGAGAATCCCGAGAGTTACTATATCTCGTCCTCAGCCGACGGCGAGGTTTCGGGCCGCGGGCCCTACTACCGGCTGCCGTCGAAAGACTATTGGGAACTCGACCGCATTCCGTGGTATCGCAACGAATCGTTGCAGTTCCACAGTGAACGCGGCATGCCCAATTTCCCGAACTACGAAAGCCTTGTGCAGATGATGCCGGCCAGCCAAGCCTGGCCGCCTTCCCGTATGTGGGGCATCCACGATTTCGCGCTGGAAAGTGCCCAGCGGGGCCAGACGTTTATCGACGCTGTCGATTCCTACTTTGGCCCCTCGCCCGACGGCGAGACCTTCGCGGCGCGAGCCCAATGGGTCAACTACGACGGCTACCGGTCGATGTTCGAAAGCCGCAGCAAATACCGCCGCGGCCTCCTGCTCTGGATGAGCCACCCGGCCTGGCCTTCCATGGCTTTCTGTACCTACGACTGGTATCTCGACTGCACCGCCTCCTACTATGCCTGCCGCAAGGCCTGCGAACCCATCCACATCCAGTGGAACCCTGTAGCCGAACAAGTCGAGGTCGTGAACTACAGCGCCGGTGATAAGACCGGCCTGCGCGCCGTTGCACAGGTGTATGACCTGTTCGGAGTCGTCGTGACAAACCAAGAGGCCTCGCTCGACGCGCGCGAGGACAGCACGACGAGACTCTTCGGCATTGACTTCGCAACCGCCTTCCAGCCGGCCGGCGAGAGCGCAGAAGGCGCCTGTCTTCTCCGGCTGCAACTCTTCGACGGCGAAGAACTGCTTTCACACAACGACTATTTCATTCCGAAGGAAGCCGATAACCTGCAGGCGCTGAACACGATCCCCGCATCGCGGGTAAGCTTCGATGTCAAGACATCCGGCAACGGCGGCACCGTCACCCTGAAAAACGTATCCGACCAGCCCGCCTTGATGCTCCACCTCGTCGCCCGCGAAAGCGACGGTACCCGCATCCTCCCCACCCTCTGGTCCGACAATTACATCCACCTGATGCCGGGAGAATCCCGCACGCTGACTTTCGAAATCCCCGAAGGCATCGTCTTCGGGAACATCGAACTGAACGGCTTTAATCTGGAACGATGAGACACTGTCGCACACTTCTTTCTGCCGTCCTTGTCCTGTTCTCCCTGGCCGCCCTGCCTGTTGGTTCAGCCGCTCAACCGAACCCCTCGACAGCGCAGTTGGCCAGGGATAAAAGCTGGCCAACCCATGCCCTGGGTATCCGCTTAACCGGCGGGATGGGTTTTAAGGGAGATATCGGCTTCAACGAGTATCCCAGTTTCGGCGCCGAACTGTCTTACCAGCGGTTCTTCTCGCCAAAAACCCGGCTGGAGGCCGATTTCGGCATGCGGTTTTATGACTATAATCCGGAGTTGAAGCGCCTCTATCCCGCTTGGCTGATTGCGACGAGTTACCAATGGCGCTGGCCTGTCGGGCGCACGGCTGGCTTTTATGCCGGACCCGCGTTACAGTTCGGAAGACCCTATTTCTGGTTCGGCCTGGGAGCGCAGGCCGGCTTCGACTGGCAACTCGACGGCCCGTTCCAGCTGTCCGTCGATATTCGTCCGACCTACAGCCTGTGGTCCGGCCTCGACGCCTGTCTCAGCCTCGGCCTCCGCTATCTGCTCTAATCGCGTTCGGGGGTGGCGGTGCGGGCGAAGCGGAAGAGTTCGAGGGGAAGGTGGCAGTAGCCGTCGGGGTTTTTGTTCAGGTAGTCTTGATGGTAGTCTTCCGCTCGGTAGAAGTTCTGGAGCGGCGTGACTTCGACGGCGAGCGGCAGGGTATGCTGGCGCTGGACTTCGTCGAAGACGAGGCGGATCTTAGGCAGGTCTTCCGGATCGGTGTAGTAGATACCTGTACGATAGCGGGTTCCTTCATCTTCTCCCTGCTTGTTTAGGGAGGTCGGGTCGATGGCCTTGAAGAACATGCGGAGCAGGAATTTCAAGCCGACGCGATCGGTGTCGTAGCGGATGTGCACCGTTTCGGCGTAGCCGGTGGTGTCGGTATAGACCTCCTTGTAGGTCGGATCGGGCGTGTGGCCGTTGGCGAAGCCGACTTCCGTCAGGACGACGCCGTCGATTTGCTGAAAGAAATGCTCGGCGCCCCAAAAGCAGCCACCGGCCAGATAGATATCTTTGATCATATCAATCAGATTACTTCGAGGTAGAAACTAAAGGGCCGAAAGCCGTCGTTGCAGCTGATCATTGCACTCATTGGGTTCTGCATCCAGCCGTCGTAGAAGTTGCCTTCGCCGCGGGCGAGCGACTCGACGAACGGCCGCATCGACTCCCAGGCCGAGGGACAGAGCCCCTCCGGCCGCCGGCCATCGACCGAAATCCACTCCTGCCCCACCAGCACGTCACACGTGTGCTCGATCGGGTTCTCATATTGCGCCATCAAGTCGGCATAGATCGTCTGCCGGACGGCAGTGATCTTCACTTTGTTCATCATCGCTGATATGGGCGGATCATTGGATGGTTCACACGAGCGAGACGGGCTCGACGTGGTGCAAGAAGGCTTCGGCGGCCTCACAGCGGCACTCGAGGCCGCGGAAGCGTTCCATCGGGCCGTGCCAGTCGTCCATCGTCTCTTTCAGGTCTTGGCTTACATGACAGTAGCAAGCCTTGTACTTGCGATCGCGCGTAGATGTGATGTCCACCCAATCGGAAGCATAAAACATCTGCGACTGGGTGCCGGTCATCACTTCGAAGTAGTAAAGTTCGAAGCAACGGTCGAGCCGGCGCCAGGCGTCCAGCACCAGGATGCCGCAGACGGCATGGTCGCGATGGCTGTCGATGGGCCAGTGGGTAATAACCACGTCGGGCTTTTCCTGTTCCAGCAACTCGCGCATTTCGCGATAGCGGTCGGCGTTGACTTCGGTGCTTCCGTCGATCTGGGTCATAAATAGCGGCCGGACGCCCATCACGGCGCACGCCTCCTCAGCCTCCCGGCTGCGGATGGCTGCCGCCTCGGCGTGGCCCATACCAGGGATACCCGCCTCGCCACGGGTGAAATATACGCTTACCACCTCATGCCCGGCATCGGCGAGCAGACACATGGTGCCGCCGACAGAGGTTTCTGGGTCGTCGGGATGGGCCCCGATCACCAAAATCTTCTTCCGGTCCTTATGTGGGACGAGCGTCATCGCGGCTTCAGCCGGTTTTTTGGCTGCGGCGGCACCCACCGGAATGCCGCCCAAAATAGTGAGCGCGGCAGCACTGCCTGCCGCTTTCAGCATCGATCTTCTGTTCATGTCGGTAAAGATACGACAAAAAAATCTATCTTTGTAAGAAACACGGAGAAACATGAAAACGACTGTCAAAAGATACTGGGGCAAGACGGTTGCCTCTTTCCTGCTCGTGCTGGCCACGATGCCGCTGGGACACGCACTGATGCGCGTAATGGAGGACACGATGACGGTTACAGCATTGAACCGCTGCGCCTTTGCGATGGGCGCGGTAGGACTGGCCATTGTCATTTGGGGCGTGTTTGTAAAAGGCGACGTGAAACAGACGCTGATGGGCCTGTTCGGCGGCCTGCTCTTCTGGACCGGCTGGGTCGAATTCCTGTTCGGCTACTTCGCGATGCGTTTCGGCGTGCACTACGACCTGGTGGGGTCGGGCGTCGTCCAGACGACGACCGAATATGTGAACGGCATCGGCGTGAGCCATGAGATGCTGATCAACGGCGTCAATGTGAAAGACATCCCCGCGGCAGAGCTGAAAGCGCTGCGCGGCTCGCGGCCGGAGTACCTGATCATGCCGGCGTCGTTCGGGTTCTGGGTGATGTTCATCGTGCTGTATCTCTTTGGCAGCAAGACCGGCTGTCACGCCCTTAACTGGCTGCAGAAAATGTTCTTCGGCAAGAAGCGCGATGAAGTCGTACCGCGCAGCATGAGCCGACACACGGCCATCACGACATTCGAAGAACTCAACGTGATGATGTGGACCTGCTACCTGCTCCTGATGTTCGTCTATGACCCGGTCTTCCTGGGAGACAGCCACCCCGTCACGATCGCTATCGCCATCGGCTGCCTGGTGGGCTCCATCTTCATGTTCCGTTACCAGCTCAAATTGGGCGCGTGGGGGCCGAACATCCGGATGGGCATCTCCACGGTCGTGGTCTTCTGGACCGCCGTTGAAGTTTTCGCCCGCAACAAACTCCTTTCCGAATTCTGGGTCAGCCCGTTGCAGCACATCCCCGAGATGGTGAGCATCCTCGTGTGTTTCCTTGCCCTGGGCATCTATATCATCGTCAAAGCAGCGAAAGGAAAGAAGGTCGAGCGGTAAGGCATACCGCGTGTCGGTTTTTTTTCATATCTTTGAGAGTTTAATATAAACTCTCATGAAAAGAATCTTCTTGCTCCTCGTGCTGCTGATGGCCGGGACGGCGGCTTCCGCACAGGATGCGCCCCTTATCCCTGAACGGGAAACAGTTGTCGTAGACAATTTTACCGGCGTACCGAATCTGACGCTCGGACTTTATCAATACGCACGGCAGAGCGTCATCGACGGCCTGGCCCGCCGTCGCATCAATGTGATCGATGTGGAACAAGACGGTTACGGCCGCGCCGACATCGTCTATCCCTCCTTCAAGTTTGCAACCGCCAACACCGGCCATCCGTTCGATGTCAACCGCGTTGTCCGCCTGATGAACGACTATTCCCAGGCACGCTGGTACATGACGGGCTACATCTCCCACATCAACAGTCATCCCGTCGAACACCAGAGCAAAGACAAAGAAGGCAATCCCGTGGTGAAGACCGACTTCACGGCGGAAATCGAAGTGGAAATCTATATTTACGACGCCGAGACCCAGAACAGCGAAGGTCCGCTCCGTTGGAAATACACCTACACCGGCGCACCCGACCCGGCCTACGCCGAGCAACATGCCATCTCGAACCTCTCCCAACGGGCCCGCTCCTTCGTCACCGACCAGTTCCGCTTCAAAGCGTCGGTCATCAAGCTCGGCGAATACAACCGCCGCGGGAAACTGCAAGACCTCTACCTGAGCTGCGGCAGCGACATGGACGTCACCAACGGCGATGTCTTCTACATCTATAGCGTTTCGTCCATCAACGGCATCGAGACCACCCACAAACTCGGCAAAGTCAAGGCCCGCGAAATCACCGGCCGCGAAAGCTGCCGCTGCACCGTCTCCAACGGCGAAGCCGAAATCGACAAAGCTTTCAAGGCCGGCGAACTCCTCGTCGCCGTCAGTGACTACGACCGCTACTTCTAATAGATTTCCAGTCGGGGGTCGTAGCCTGGAAGCCCCTTCATATCCGCTACGGCATCCACACAATCCCCCCCGCAAAAACTCCATGAAGGGGCTTCCAGTCTACGACGACAGATGCCCGATCAGGTCGGGCATGACGAAGGGATGAGACGCCTGATTGAGGTCGGGCATGACGAATGAATAAAACATTTGATTATGAGAAGATTATACATACTATTAACGACAACATTGCTCTTGGCGGCAATGGCTGATGCGGGAGCGGAGATTACGTTCCGGCGGGCGCCGGCGTATAGCAGCGATACGGTCAGCAGCAGCCGGTATTACGTGGTGTGCATCACCGATCCGGGGAATTTGGCAGCCATCAACGGCGAACAGGTCCGGGTCTACAAGACCGGCACCTTCGGACGCCAGATCACCCTCAAAGAAGGCGACAACACCGTAGACATTACCCTCTTCCAGGGCACCAACGTCGAAACCCGGCAGTTCAACATCTTTTATAAACCCGCAACCGCCAAAATCGACGCCCCTGCACAGGAGCCGCAACTTGAAGAACGCCTGTTCTATGTCGAGACCAAAGAAAATGCCTACCTCCAGTACGGCTCCGGAACCGACCGCCTCGGGGGCTCCAAAATGGGTTTCCTTGACCCGGGAATCGTCCTCAAAGTGACCGGACAGATCGGCACCCTGTACAAAGTACAACTGTCCGCCAACCGCTTCGCCTACATCCATGCTGAAGACGTCGAAATGACCCCACGGAGCAGCCACATCGTCAACACCAACAACATCGGCATCTCGAACCTGGGCGATTGCGACCGGATCCGCCTCGCCCTTCCCGAACGCCTCCCCTACGCCTCCCGCACCTCGCTCGACCCGACGACCATCACCGTTGAAGTCTTCGGCGCCATGAACAACAGCAACTGGGTGACGCAGTACAACGAGCTGGGGATGATTGACTATGTCGACCTCCAGCAGGCCGACAGCGACGTGCTCAAGATTGTCATCAAACTGAAAGAAAAATATTGCTGGGGCTATCGCGTGTACTACGACGGCAGCGCCCTGATCATCGAAGTACGGCACGCACCGGCAACGATGTCGCTCAAAGGCCTGAAGATCGGCCTCGACGCCGGCCACGGCGGCAGCGCCCTGGGCGCCGTCAGCGCCACCGGCATCGAAGAGAAAGACATCAACCTGCGGATCGTCAAGACACTCCAGAAACGACTGGAGCAGAAAGGCGCCACCGTCGTCCTGAGCCGGACCGACGACCGCGAAATGACGATGGCCGAACGCAAGAAGATCTTCCGCGAAGCCGACATCGACCTGATGGTCTCGATCCACAACAACGCCGGCGGCTCGCCGCTCGTGCCCATGGGGACCAGCACCTACTACAAACACATCACCAACCGCGAACTGGCCGCCACGCTGCTCAAACACATGCTGGAACTCGACGTACCCCGCTTCGGCCTCGTCGGCAACTTCAACTTCTCGCTGAACGCCCCGACCGAATACCCGAACGCCCTCGTCGAATGCCTCTTCATGAGCAGCCTCCCCGATGAAGAACTCCTCGCCGATCCCGCCACCCCGACACTCATCGCCGAGAAAATCGTCGCCGGCCTCGAAGAATATCTACAAAAAGTTGCCGAAGAAACCGGAAGGATAACGACAAAGAAAGGAAAGAAATAAACAGATGCCCGATCAGGTCGGGCATGACGAACGAAGATGGATTTTGAACTGACAGCGCCGTATCAGCCGACGGGCGACCAGCCGGCCGCCATCGAGGAGATTGTTGCCTCCATTCGGGAGGGCAACCCGGCCACGACACTTATGGGCGTGACCGGGTCGGGCAAGACGTTCACCATGGCCAACGTCATCGCGCGGCTGAACCGGCCGACCCTTGTCCTGAGCCACAACAAGACCTTGGCCGCCCAGCTGTACAGCGAATTCAAAAACTTCTTCCCCAAAAACCTCGTCGAATATTTCGTCTCCTACTACGACTACTACCAGCCCGAAGCCTACCTGCCGACCACCGACACCTATATCGAGAAAGACCTCAGCATCAACGACGAAATCGAAAAACTGCGGCTGAGCGCCTCGTCGGCCTTGCTGTCCGGCCGCCGCGACATCGTGGTCGTGTCGTCGGTGTCGTGCCTCTACGGCATCGGCAATCCCGACGACTTCCACGAGACCACCGTCCATGTGGAGACCGGCCAGAAACTCAGCCGGCAGAAATTCCTCTACAGCCTGGTCGACGCCCTCTATTCCCGCAACGAAAACGAATTCAAACGGGGTACTTTCCGGGTCAAAGGCGACAGCGTCGATATCTTTCTCGCCTACGGCGACTATGGCTGCAGGGTCGTCTTCTTCGGTGACGAGATCGAGAGCATCGAACGGATCGATCCCGTAAGCGGCGCCACCCTCGAATTCCTCAACGAGATCGCAATCTACCCGGCCAACAACTTCGTGACCACGAAAGAACGGACCCGCAGCGCGATCGCCACAATCCAGGACGACATGATGGCCCAGTGCGCCTATTTCGAAGAAATCGGCAAGCACCTCGAGGCCAAGCGGCTGAAATCCCGTGTCGAATTCGACCTCGAGATGATCAAGGAAGTGGGCTACTGCCCCGGCATCGAGAACTACTCCCGCTATTTCGACGGCCGGAGCGCCGGGATGCGGCCGTTCTGCCTGCTGGATTATTTCCCCGACGACTTCCTGACGTTCATCGACGAAAGCCACGTGACCGTGCCGCAGATCCGCGCCATGTCGGGCGGCGACCGGAGCCGCAAACAGACACTCATCGAATACGGCTTCCGGCTGCCGGCCGCTGCCGACAACCGGCCGCTGCGCTTCGATGAATTCGAGGCACTCGTAGGCCAGCGGCTCTTCGTGAGTGCCACCCCCGGCGACTATGAACTGGAACAAAGCGGCGGCGTGGTCGTCGAACAGGTCGTGCGGCCCACGGGCCTGCTCGACCCGCCCATCGAGGTGCGGCCCATCGCAAACCAGATCGACGACCTGCTGGAAGAAATCCAGATCCGGGCCGAGAAAGACGAACGTGTACTGGTGACGACCCTGACCAAACGGATGGCCGAAGAACTCGACAAATACCTGACCCGGCTTGAGATCCGGACACGCTATATCCATTCGGATGTCGACACGCTGGAACGCGTCGAGATCCTCGACGACTTCAAGGCGGGTCGCTTCGACGTGCTGGTGGGCGTCAACCTGCTCCGCGAAGGCCTTGACCTGCCCACGGTCTCACTCGTGGCCATCCTCGACGCCGACAAGGAGGGATTCCTAAGGTCCGACCGCAGCCTCACGCAGACCGCCGGGCGTGCCGCCCGCAACGTCAACGGCCGCGTCATCATGTATGCCGACAAGATCACCGAGTCGATGCAGGCCACCATCGACGGGACCAACCGAAGAAGGGCCAAGCAGATGGCCTACAACGAAGCGCACGGCATCGTGCCGACCCAGGTCGGTACGACCGCCCGCAGCGTCGTCCAGACGCGCAATCCCTATGCGGAGCCGCTCGACAGCAAGGTCCGCTACTTGGAAGAAGATCCCGTCATCGCCCGGATGAGCAACGCCGAACTCAAGACGGCCATCGACGCCGCCCGCCGGAAGATGGAAGCGGCCGCTGCACAACTGGATTTCCTGAACGCCGCCCACTGGCGTGATGAAATGAGAGCCTTGGAAACTTTAGCTGGAAAGAGATGAAAACGAACCTACCCCGGAAGCTGCAGGAGATGCTCTCCGATTTCCCGGAGAGCGAGCGCAGCATGGTGCTCGCCGCCTACGAGGCGGCCGACGAGGCCCTGCAGGGCAAGATGCGCAGCAACAACCATCCTTTCATCGAGCATCCGCTGGCCGTGGCCCACATCGTGTGGAAAGAGATCGGCCTCGGTGCCGACGCCGTGGTGGCTACGCTGCTGCACGAGGCGGGACGTTTCCAGGTGAGCCGCGTCAGCGACCTCAACAAGACCCCGCTGCTGGAATCGTTCCGGGCGGAGTATCCGCACGACATCATCGAGATCGTGGAAGGCCTCAACAACATCTCGAACATCCAGCTGCAGGAAGCCAATCTCGACGAAGAGCGCTATCGCAAGCTCATCATCTCCTATTCCACCGATCCGCGCGTGATCCTCATCAAGCTGGCCGACCGGCTGGAAGTGATGCGTTCCATCAACATCCTGCCCCCGGCCAAGCGGACCAAGAAGCTCATGGAGACCATGATGCTCTACATTCCGCTCGCCCACCAGCTCGGCCTGTACCGCATCAAGAGCGAACTGGAAGACATCTTTTTCCGTTTCACAGAGCCCGAACGCTACAAGGAGATCGTCCGGAAGATCAAAGACACGGAGCAGCAGCGCGAAGCGCTCGTCCGGAGCTTCATCAATCCGCTTAAGGACAAGCTGGACCGCGAAGGAATCCACTACGAGCTCAAGGCCCGCACCAAGAGCCCCTACTCGATCTGGAAAAAGATGCAGGCCCAGCAGATCGGCTTCGACAAGGTCTACGACCTCTTCGCCATGCGTTTCATCATCGACTGCGAGCCCGACCACGCCGTGGAGGAGGCCCTCTGCTGGAAAGTCTATTCGCTGGTTACCGAAGAATACGAACCCGACACCAAGCGCCTGCGCGACTGGATTTCCAAGCCGCGCGACAACGGCTACGAATCCCTCCACACGACCGTCCTGACCAAAGAAGGCCTGCCCGTGGAGGTGCAGATCCGCACCACGCGGATGGACTACATCGCCGAAAAGGGCGGCGCCGCACACTGGTCGTACAAAGGCATCAAGGGCGGCCGCGACCGCCTGACCGACTGGCTCAACAACGTCCGCGACCTGATGCAGAGCAGCGAAGAGGAGAAATACGAACACGCCTCGCTCACGCTCGACGAGCTGCTGGTGTATACCCCGACCGGCGACCTGCGCCAGCTGCATGCCGGCAGCACCGTGCTTGACTTCGCCTTCGAAATCCACACGAACCTCGGCCTGCGCTGCACCGGCGCCCGCGTCAACGGCAAGATGTGCTCCATCCGGGAAAAACTCCATACCGGCGACGTGGTGGAAATCATCAGCAGCAAGAACCAGAAGCCCACGGGCGACTGGCTCAATTTCGTGGTCTCGTCGAAGGCCCGTTCCAAGATCAAGCAGAAGCTGAAGGAAGAAGAGAACAAACGCGCGGCCGTGGGCAAGGAACTCCTGGCCCGCAGGCTCAAGAACTGGAAGCTGGTCATCACCGACACCGACCTGCACACGCTGGCTAAGCGCGGCAAGTTCGGCAACCTGAACCAGTTTTTCGGAGCCATCGGAAGCGGGCAGTTCGATGTGGCCCTGGTCAAAGAGTACTTGCAACATAAGCTCGAGGCCGAGCAGAGCGTCGAGACGAAGACGCCCGAAGCCGGACATCAGGAAAAGGCTGCCTTTTCCGGCGTGGACAGCGGCGATTTCGTGATCGACCGCAAACTCAAAGGCGTGGACCTCAAACCCGCCAAATGCTGCGCTCCCGCATACGGCGATCCGATTTTCGGGTTCGTGAC
>JAFZAF010000160.1 GCA_017548335.1 Bacteroidales bacterium
GCCGTCCTCGCGGGCTTCGCGCCGCTCCTCCAGGGAGGCGGGCATGATGTCCTCGGTTTCGAGCGACAACATGGTGACGGACGACGCGCCGCTGCGTTTCGCGACACGGGCTGCGTCGATGGCCACGTTGCCACCGCCGACAACCACTACCTTGCCCTCGACCTTGACCTGGCCGCAGTTGGCGTTATGGAGGAAATCGATGGCCGTCGTGGTCCCGGGGAGCGTCTCGCCGGGAATGCCTGGCAGCCGGCCGCCCTGGCAGCCGATGGCTACATAGAAACCTTTGTATCCTTGCTCGCGCAGGCCGGCGACCGTCACGTCTTTGCCGACTTCCACGCCGGTGCGGATATCCACGCCGATTTCGCGCATGATGTCGATCTCGGCCGCGATGACGTTCTTTTCCAGTTTGTAGGAAGGAATGCCGTAGCGGAGCATGCCGCCCGGTTCGGGGTTCTTTTCAAAGACGGTGGGCTTGTAGCCCATCGTGGCCAGGTAGTAGGCGCAACTCAGGCCGGCGGGGCCGCCGCCGATGATGGCGATCTTCTCTTCCCAGCGGTCCTGGACGTTCGAGCAGATATTCACCTCGGGGATGAAGCGCGTCTCGGCCTTCAGGTCCTGCTCTGCGATGAATTTCTTGACGGCGTCGATCGCGATCGGCTGGTCGATGGTTCCACGGGTGCAGGCGTCCTCGCAACGGCGGTTGCAGATGCGGCCGCAAACGGCCGGGAACGGGTTCTCCCGTTTGATGAGCTCGAGTGCCTCGGTATATTTGCCTTCGGCGGCCTTTTTCAGGTAGCCCTGGACAGCGATGTGTGCGGGGCAGGCCGTCTTGCATGGCGAGGTTCCGGTCGGATAGCAGTTGATGCGGTTGCGGTCGCGGTAATCTTCATTCCATTTGTGCTTGCCCCACTTGGCTGCGTCGGGGAGTTCCTGTTTCGGGTATTCGACGGCTCCGTGAGAGGTGCAGAGTTTCTGGCCAAGCTTCACGGCGCCGGCCGGGCAGTATTCTACGCAGCGGCCGCAGGCCACGCATTTGTCCGCTTCCACGCGTGCGACATAAGCGCTGCGTGAGAGGTTGGGTGTATTGAAGAGTTGTGAAGTACGCAGCGCGTTGCAGATCTTGACGTTGCAGTTGCAGATGGCGAAGATCTTGCCTTCGCCGTCGATGTTGGTCACCTGATGCACGAAGCCGTGGTCTTCCGCCTTTTTGAGGATGGCCATCGCCTCGTCGTAGGTGATATAGTGGCCGCGGCCCGTCTCGGCGCAGTAGTCGGCCATGTCGCCCACGCCGATGCACCAGTCGCGGTAGTCGTCGGCACAGCCTTCGTCCATCTTTTTGCGGCCGTAGCGGCAGGAGCAGATGCCCACGCCCAGGTGGCCTTCGTAGCGCTTGAGCCAGTAGGAGAGATGCTCGATGTCCATGGTCTGGTTCTCCATGGAAATGGCTTTCTCCACCGGGATCACGTGCATGCCGATGCCGGCGCCGCCCATCGGAATCATGGGCGTGATCTTTTCCAGCGGCAGGAAGGTCATCCGTTCGAAGAACATGGCCAGCTCGGGATGGCGGTCCATCAGGTCCGTGTTCATGTTGGTGTACTCGGCTGAGCCCGGGACGAAGAGCGGTACCCAATAGATGCGGTCCTTCGGCTCGTATGTGGTGCCGGGGATGGGGCCGTCCTTGGTGTATTTGTCCCCGTAGTCATATTCGACCATGCCGAAATAGGAGAGTTTGTCCAGCAATTCGTCGAAAGATTTGTCATCCGGCGTATAGCGCTTTTGGGCATTCCAGGCATGCAGTTCGGCGTAGGGATGGTGTTGCCGCACTTTCAGGAAGTTCTTCGGCAGCATGTCCAGCAGCAGGTCGAGCGACGCTTCGCGGGTGACGGCGTCCATTTCATCTTCAAAGATGCAGGCAAGGCCCCAGTATTCCGGGGCGTCGGTGGTCATCTTGATCTTGCCGGGTACGCGGTCGGTAACGTGGCGGACGAATTTCAGAAGCTTGGGGTTTGGATTTTTGTCTCCCATGTGCTTGGGGACAAACTTCGTGGACATCTCAGGCATAGGTATGGTATTCTAGGAGTTTTTCCAGGCTTTTACTTCTTGCAGCAGCCAGTCGGCGAAGACATCCAGGCCTTCGCCGGTTTTGGCGCAGATGGGAATCACTTGCGCCATGGGGTTGCGCATGCGGACATTTTCCCGGCATTTTTCCAGGTTGAAATCGAAATAGGGGAGCACGTCGGTCTTGTTGACCAGGACCAGGTCGCACACGGAGAACATGAGCGGATATTTCAACGGCTTGTCGTCTCCTTCGGGGACGGAGAGAATCATCGCATTGCGCACGGCACCTGTGTCGAATTCGGCAGGGCAGACGAGGTTTCCGACGTTTTCCAGGATGACCAGGTCGGTGTCGGCCAGCATCAGGCTGGCGAGGCCTTGCCGGGTCATTTCCGCATCGAGGTGGCACATGCCGCCGGTGTGGAGCTGGATGGACTGGATGCCCGTGGCCTCCTTGATCTTGACGGCATCGACGTTGCTGTCGATATCGGCTTCCATCACAGCTACGCGGATTTTGTCCTTGATACGGTTGATGGTCCCGATGAGGGTAGTGGTCTTGCCGCTGCCAGGCGAGGACATCAGGTTCAGCAGGTAGATTCCTTTTCCCTTGAGTTCCTTCCGGAGCGCGTCGGCGTCTTGCTCGTTGTCGGCAAAAACGCTCTTTTTGATTTCGATAATTTTGACTTCGTCCATAATCTCGGCAATTTACAAATTATTCTTGAAAACAACAATTATTTTTTAATTTAGAATAAAATGAAAAAAAATGCTTATCTTCGAAGATTAAAACTAAAATATTATCACACAAATAATGAAAATCAAATCGGCAGATGCCCTCGACGGCATCCGGCGGAAAGCGGCCAAAGCGCTGTCCGTCAGGGAGGCGAGCAAACGTGTCGGTGCCATGAAGACCAGTGGACTGGAGCAGGGGACCCCGCATATCCAGATCCTCTGTTGTGGCGGTACGGGTTGCAAGGCTTCTGAAAGTGCAAAGATCGTGGAGAATTTCCAGGCTTCGATCGCCGCTCACGGAATCACAGACAAGGTGGACGTGGTGGTGACCGGCTGCTTCGGTTTCTGCGAGAAGGGCCCGATCGTCAAGATCATGCCCGACAACACCTTCTACACCTCAGTCCGCCCCGCGGATGTGGAAGAGATTGTCACGCAGCACATCATCGGCGGCGACAAGGTTGAACGCCTGCTCTACCTCGATCCCGGCAGCGGCCGGCACATCAGCGACTCCAAGCACATGAACTTCTACCGCAAGCAGATGCGCATCGCGCTCCGCAACTGCGGTGTCATCAACCCTGAAGACATCAACGAGTACATCGCCCGCTACGGCTACCGGGCCCTGGCCGAAAGCCTCCAGCGCAACAGTCAGGAAGTGCTCGACGACATAAAGGCGTCGGGCCTCCGCGGACGCGGCGGCGCCGGCTTCCCGACCGGTACGAAGTGGGAGATTGCCCGCAAGTTCAAGTCCGACGAGAAATATGTGGTCTGCAACGCCGACGAGGGGGACCCGGGTGCGTTCATGGACCGTTCCATCATGGAAGGCGATCCCAACTCGATCGTCGAGGCCATGACCATCTGCGGCTACTGCATTGAGGCGCATCACGGTCTGATTTACATCCGCGCCGAGTACCCGCTTGCCGTCGAGCGCCTGCGTATCGCCATCGCCCAGGCCAGCGAATGCGGCCTGCTCGGTAAGAATATTCTGGGCTCCGGATTCGATTTCGACATCGAGATCCGCTATGGCGCCGGTGCCTTCGTCTGCGGTGAAGAGACGGCGCTCATCCACTCCATGGAAGGCAAGCGCGGTGAGCCGACGCTCAAGCCGCCGTTCCCCGCGGAAGCCGGTTACTTCGGCCATCCTACCAACGTGAACAACGTGGAAACCCTGGCCAACATCCCCGTCATCCTGACCCGCGGGCCGAAATGGTTCTCTTCCATCGGTACTGAAAAATCGAAAGGCACCAAGGTATTCGCCCTGGCCGGCAAGATCAACAACGTGGGCCTCATCGAGGTCCCGATGGGCACGACCCTGCGCGAGATCATCTACGACATCGGCGGCGGCGTGAAAAATGGCAAGAAGTTCAAGGCCGTGCAGACCGGCGGACCTTCCGGCGGCTGCCTCACCGAGAAACATCTCGACATTCCGATTGACTACGAAAGCCTTACGGCCGCCGGCTCCATGATGGGCTCCGGCGGTATGATCGTCATGGATGAGGACGACTGCATGGTTTCGGTCGCCAAATTCTACCTCGAGTTCACCGTAGGCGAGTCCTGCGGCAAGTGCACGCCCTGCCGCATCGGCAACAAGCGCATGCTCGAGATCCTGACCCGTATCACTGAGGGCAAAGGAGAAATGGCCGACCTCGACAAGCTGCAGGATCTGGCTACCGTCATCAAGGACTCGGCCCTCTGCGGCCTCGGCCAGACCTCGCCGAACCCTGTGCTCTCCACGCTCGCCAATTTCCGTGACGAGTATGTGGAGCATGTGCGTGCCCACAAGTGCCGCGCGAAGAAGTGCAAGGCGCTGCTGACCTACACCATCGACCCGCAGCGCTGCAAAGGCTGTTCCGCATGCCTGAAGTCCTGCCCCGCACAGGCCATCATGGGCGAAAGCCGCAAGCCGCACGTCATCAACCCGTATGTCTGCATCCGTTGCGGCATGTGCGTCTCGCGCTGCCATTTCGGTGCCATCTCCGTCATTTAGAAGCTTCAGAACATGGAAAAGAAGATTAAACTTACCATAGACAAACTTCCGGTAACCGTCGCGCCCGGAACGACCCTTCTCGATGCTGCTAAATCGGTCGGCATCGTCATCCCCACGCTCTGCCATATGGACCTCAAAGGCACCTGCGTGCAGAACAAACCCGCATCCTGCCGCATCTGCGTCGTGGAAGTGGAGGGACGCCGCAATTTGGCACCCGCCTGTGCCACGGCCTGTACCGAAGGTATGGTGGTCTGGACCAACTCCGCCCGTGTGGTGCGCGCCCGCAAGACCATCGCCGAGCTCATGCTCTCCGACCATCCCAACGACTGCCTGACCTGCCCCAAGTGCAGCGACTGCGAACTGCAGCGCCTCGTGATGCGCTTCAACATCCGCGAGATGCCGTTCCAGGGCGGCGAGCAGTCCACCCGCAAGAAGGAAGTGACGGCCGCTATCACCCGCAACATGGACAAGTGCATCCTCTGCCGCCGCTGCGAAAGCGTCTGCAACAACGTGCAGTCCGTCGGCGTTCTGGGTGCTATCCGCCGCGGTTTCGACACGACCATCGCACCGACCTTCGACCGGATGTTCAAGGATACCGACTGCACCTACTGCGGCCAGTGCGTGGCCGTATGCCCGACCGGAGCACTGACTGAACGCGACAATACCGACCGCCTGCTGCAAGATCTGATCGATCCCAACAAGGTCGTCATCGCCCAGCCGGCTCCGGCTGTCCGCGTGGCGCTCGGCGAGGAGTTCGGCATGGCCCCCGGCACCATCGTGACGGGCAAGCTGGCCACTGCGCTCCACTACCTGGGCTTCACCAAGGTATTCGATACCGACTTTGCAGCCGACCTCACCATCATGGAGGAGGGCTACGAGATCCTCTCGCGCCTGAACCGTTTCCTGGCCGGCGACAAGGATGTGAAACTTCCGATCATGACCTCTTGCTGCCCGGCCTGGGTGAACTTCTTCGAGCACAATTATCCCGACCTGCTCGACTATCCGTCATCGGCCAAGTCGCCGGCGCAGATGTTCGGCGCCATCGCCAAGACGTGGTGGGCGGAGAAGCGGGGTATCGACCGCAAGAAGATTGTGGTGGTTTCGATCATGCCTTGCCTGGCCAAGAAGTACGAATGCGAACGCGAAGAATTCTCGGTCGACGGCAATCCCGACGTGGATTATTCGATTTCCACCCGCGAACTGGCGCGCCTCATCAAACGGGCCAACATCAATTTCGCCGCCCTGCCCGACAGCGATTTTGACACCCCGATGGGCGAGTCGTCCGGTGCCGGCGCTATCTTCGGCGCCTCGGGCGGCGTGATGGAAGCGGCGCTCCGCACCGTTTACGAAGTCCACACCGGCAAGGAACTTCCCAAGCTGGAGTTCACCGAAGTGCGCGGCCTGGAAGGCATCAAGGAGGCGGTCATCGACCTGAACGGATTCCCGCTCAAGGTCTGCGTGGCCCATACCCTGGGAAACGCCCGCATTCTGATGGACAAGCTCCGCAAAGGCGAGCTCGACTACCATGCCGTGGAAGTGATGGCTTGCCCCGGCGGCTGCATCGGCGGCGCCGGTCAGCCGTACCACCACGGCAACATCGAGATCCTGAAGGCCCGTTCCGCCGCGATCTACCGCGAGGACGAAGGAAAGCCCATCCGGAAGAGCCACAAGAATCCCGACATCATCTAGTTGTATGAAGAGTTCCTCGGCGAGCCGCTGGGCGAACGCTCCGAAGCATTGCTGCATACCCATTATTTCAACAAGGAGATCAAGTAGCCATGAGTGAGATGAAATTATCCTGCGAGGCCATCCGCCAGATTGAGGAGGTCTGTGAAAAGTTCAACAATGATCCCGGGGAACTGATTGCCATCCTGCATGAATGCCAGTCGTTGCTGGGTTACCTGCCCGAACCGGTGCAGCGCGTCATCGCTACGAAACTCGGGATTCCTGCCTCCAAGGTGTACGGCGTGGTGACGTTCTATTCGTTCTTCACCATGACGCCGAAGGGCAAGTATCCTGTCTCCGTGTGTCTGGGTACGGCCTGCTATGTCCGCGGTGCCGACAAACTGCTGGAAGAGTTCAAGCGCGTACTCGGTATCGAGGTCGGCGAGACGACGCCGGACGGCAAGTTCTCGCTCGATTGCCTGCGCTGCGTGGGCGCCTGCGGCCTTGCGCCGGTGGCGACCATCGGCGAGAAGGTGTATGGCCGTCTGAATCCGGCCGACATCAAGAAGATTGTCGACGAGTTTGCAAGCCGGGAATAGCGATCCGGTCCAAGATCCCCTGGAGTTTAGCCAGGGCGATTCCGTAATTGGTGATAGGCACTCCGTTCCGGAGTGCCTTTCTTATTCTCGAACGGACCAGTTGCCGACCGGCTACGCATGCGCCGCAGTGAATGATCAGGCTGTAGCGGTTCAAGTCTTCCGGAAAGTCATTCCCGGCGGCGATGTCGATCTGCAGCAGAGACCCCCGGTCAAGCCGGGGGTGACGCCCATCGTCATGCCCGACTTGATCGGGCATCTTGGACGCTCCGCTGCTCTGGTTTTTCGTCTCGCTCGCAGAGAAATGCTCGCGATCCAAAAAACCACCCGCTGCTGCGCTTTGTATCCCTTCGTCATGCCCGACCGGGTTCACGCCGTCATGCCCGACTTGATCGGGCATCTCAACCCGTTTGCGTAGGAGGGCGGGGATTTTGACGCGGCCGATGTCTTCGGTGTCGGGGACGTGGGTGCATGCTTCGGCAATGAGGACGCGGTCGCCGGGTTTGAGCCGGTCGATGGCCCGGGCGCCGTCAACGAATGCAGCGATGTCGCCCTTGGCGGCGGCCAGGAGGACAGAGAAGGAGGTCAGGGGTGCGTCGGCGGGCAATGCTCGGTTGACAAGGCCGAATACTTGGGAGTCGGTGATGGTCAACGCCGGCAGCTCTTTGAGGGTGGCCAGGGCAGCGGGCAGCGAGGCCGGGGTGCAGCAGTGCGGGATGCATCCCCGGTCGAGCAATTCCCGGAGCACTTGCACTTGCGGAAGGATGAGGCGGCCTTTGGGCGCTTCGCTGTCCTGCGGCATCACCAACAGCACGGTGTCGCCTTCTTTTACGAGATCGCCTGTCAGGAAGCGTTCTTCTTCCTGCGGAAGAGCCTCTTTGATGCGCTGAAGAAGGGATTCTACTGATTCGCCGCGGGCGAAACGGATGAGGGGAATGCCCGCCTGTGACGCCAATGTCCCAAAATCGGGGACATTGGGCGCATTTTCCGGGCTATTTTGCTCCCAATGTCCCGGATTCTGGGACATTGGGAGCACTTCGACGGCGATATCGGCCTCATCAAGGACGGCAAGCGTGAGACGCAGTCGCTCCGGCCCAAGTATGCCCGTGTCGTCGACGCCGGCCGTGTCGATGAGGACGCAGGGGCCGAGCCCCGGGAGTTCGATGGGCTTGCGGACCGGATCGGTCGTCGTACCGGGAACCGCGCTGACCAGCGATACCTGCTGGCCCGCGATGGCGTTGACCAGCGTCGACTTCCCGCTATTGGTCGGCCCGAAAAAAGCGATGTGTATACGTTCCATAAACTTGTTTGGGAATACCTGCTTCTATTTCAAGACCGTCTGCGCCCACGCAGCCGTGAATGGGAGGGGCCCATCGGAACGATGGGAGGGATAGGACCTTTAGGTCCGTGGTCTTGAAATAGAAGCAGGTATTCCCAGTCATAATTTAAAATCGGAAGTCCCGTTCGCCGGCTTCGATGCGGGCGAGTCGTTCGAGGGTCTTTTCCCGGACGCGGCCTTCTGGGATATCCGTCAGGGAGGCGGCGATGAGCCGCTCACCGGCAGCGCGTGTTTCCGGCGAAGCGTAATCCATAAGGTATTCCTTGAGGGTCATCAAGGCGTTCGGGGTACAGCAGTAGCTGATCTTCCCGCTCTTGCAGAGCGACATGAAACGGTCGCCGGTGCGGCCTTCGCGGTAGCAGGCGGTGCAGAAACTGGGGATATGGTTCTGCTCCAGCAGCCAGCGGACCACGTCGTCGAGAGGCCGTGTGTCGGCCACATCGAACTGGGCGGTTTCGTCGTGGCGCTCTTCGGTGGTGTAGCCGCCGACGCTCGTGCGGGATCCACCGCTGATCTGCGAGATGCCGCAGTGCAGGAGCTGCTCCCGCATCCGGGCAGACTCACGGGTGGAGATGATCATGCCGGTGTAGGGGACGGCGATGCGAAGCACGGCCACCAGTTTTCGGAAGATGGCGTCAGGCAGGGCGTCGGGGAAACTGTCGAGCGAAACATCGTCCGCCGGGCAGATGCGGGGCATGCTGATGGTGTGCGGCCCGACGCCGAAGCGCGCTTCCAGGTGTTCGGCATGCATCAGCAGGGCAGCTAGCTCGTAACGGTAACCGTTCAGTCCGAAGAGGACGCCCACACCCACGTCATCGCAGCCGCCTTCCTGGGCGCGGTCCATGGCTTCGGTGTGCCAGGCGTAGTTGCTTTTCGGACCCGTGGGATGCAGGGCTTCGTACTGCTGTCGGTTGTAGGTTTCCTGGAAAAGGATGTAGGTGCCGATGCCGGCGTTTTTCAGTTTCCGGTAGGATTCCACATCGGTGGCGGCGATGTTCACGTTCACCCGGCGGATGGAATTCCCGCCTTCCCGGACGGAGTAGATGGTACGGATGGAGTCCAGGATGTATTCGAGCGGATTGTTCCGGGGATCCTCGCCGGCCTCGACGGCCAGCCGCTTATGCCCGGTCCGGATCAAGGCGAGGACTTCTTCGGCGATCTCTTCCTGCGACAGTTTCTTGCGCGGGATGCTGCGGTTCTTGGCGTGATAGGGGCAGTAGACGCAGCCGTTGATGCAGTAATTCGAAAGATAAAGCGGCGCGAACAGCACGATGCGGTTGCCGTAGAACTTGCGTTTGATCTCACCGGCGAGCGCATAGAGCTTTTCTTCGAGTCCGGGATCGTCGCAGTCCATCAGGATGGCTGCTTCCCGGTGGCTGAGGCCCTTGCAGAGGGCCGCTTTCTCCAGGATTTCCAGAACGCGCGCAGGCTGCTTGCTTTCGCGGGCTGCTTGTTCCAGCGTTTCGAGCACTTCGGCGTGGTCGATGAATTCGTCGGCGTGGGTGGATAAAGGATTATACATGGTGGTATGTTACAAATGGATGGATTCGTCGTAGTCGCCGCGGCTGGATGCAACGGAATAGCCGCATGCGGAAAGTTCTTGGTAAAGGTCCTGCAGGTTGGCCGCCGTTTCGGTCCAGGCTGCGGTCTTCCCTTCGTAGAGTGCGTAGGCCTCGCGTTGGTCGCGGGGCGTAAAATCGGGCATGATAACGTTCGCTCCGGCCAGAATGCCCGCCATCCGTCCTCCCGGGTGCAGGGTCGACAGGGCGGTTGTAGACGGGATGAGGGCATGGGGATGCATCAGGCGCAAGATGGCCAGGAGCCGCAGGGTCAGGCCGGCGTTGCCGGCGGGACAGTCGCGGAAGGGCGTGTCGTGCTGCGGGATGAAGGGGCCGATGCCGATCATCTCCGGGCGGAACGCTTCGATCAGACGGAGGTCGGCGAGCAGGTCTTGCATGGTCTGATAGGGGCTGCCCACCATCATGCCCATTCCGGTCTGGTAGCCCAGGTCGCGGAGCGACCGGAGGCAGGCCAGCCGGCTCTCCAGCGTCATCCCGGAGGGATGGAGGCGGGCATAATGGGCGGGGTTGGCTGTTTCGTGGCGCAGCAGATAGCGGTCGGCGCCGCTGCGTCGGAGCAACGCATAGGTTTCCCTGGGAAGTTCTCCCAGCGACAGGGTGATGGCGCAATCGGGCCACGCAGCACGGATTTCCGCCACCGTCTCTGCAAGCAGGAGCGCTGCCGGCGGATTCTCGCCGCCCTGCAACACGAAAGTGCGCAAGCCGAGGCGATAAGCTTGCTGGCAACATTGCAGGATGTCTTCTTGCGAGAGGGAATAGCGCTGGACAGCGGGGTTGCCGCGGCGGATGCCGCAGTACAGGCAGTCGTTTCGGCAGACGTTGCTCCATTCGATAAGTGCACGAAGCCAGATCCTGCGTCCGAACTGCGCCCGGGACACTTCGCGGGCGTTGCGGAAGAGCTCTTCCGCAACGGATTCGTCTTCGCTTTCCAGCAATTCCAGGAGTCCTTCGTCGCCGAGCGTCCTGCGCTCCCTCAATTCATTGACGCAATTGACTGCCATAGGTGGCTTGTGTGTTTGCAAATAACAAAGATAGTCACTTTTGCATAATATGTTTATCTTTGTAGTTGTTATGAAGCGTACTTTAGTTCTTGTCCTGGGCATGCTGCTGCTGTCTGCGTGCTGCTCCAGGATCGATCCGCCGACCGGTGTGTCGGATCCGGAAATCGGAAGGCTCTTTACCGGAAAAGGCCCGTATATCTTGTGTGAAAAAGTAGATGCCGCTCCCGGACCGGCTTCTTTCCAGTTGGTTACCGACCTGTCGCTGATGGCGGAGGAGCCGGAAGTGGTGCTGTCGAAGTCTGTTACCGTTGCGTCCGACGGGACGGTCCGTGTGAAGCTCGGGCGCTTGCAGCCCGGTTTCTACCAGGTCCGTCTGCGCGATTCCATCCGCTGGAACATCGGCGTGCGGCCCGACGACGTCGTGAGCAAACCCGATCCCCAGCCCGATTTCGACGCGTTCTGGGAGCAGACGCTGGCCGAACTGGCCCAAGTGCC
>JAFZAF010000161.1 GCA_017548335.1 Bacteroidales bacterium
CGGGAAGGCCGGTTCCGTGAGGACTTGTACTATAGAATCAATACCGTACACTTCGCCCTTCCGGCTTTGCGGGAGCGTCGGGAAGATATCGTTCCGCTGGCAGAGCGTTTTATCGGCCAGTTTGCCGAGAAGTATCATCGGTCGCTGACGGGGCTGGATGATTCGGCAAAGGCTGTGCTGGAGAGTGGCCGCTGGAGTGGTAATATCCGGGAATTGCAGAATTGCATCGAAAAGGCGGTGATTCTTTCCGATGGGCGTGTGTTGACGGCGAAAGATATTCAGCTAGATGCCCGGTCGGTGCCGGGCATGACGGGTCGGTCGGTGCCGGGCATGACGAGTCAATCGGTGCCGGGCATGACGGGTCATGTCGAGGAAGAGAGGTTGGTACGCGATGCGGTGGAACGCTGCAATGGGAATATCTCTGCTGCCGCGAAGATGCTTGGCATCAGCCGCCCCACTCTCTACGCTAAGATGAAGAAATACGGGCTATGACCTTCACCATCTGGCATATCGTTGGAGCATGCATCATCGTTGCGATGATCGTGGCGGTGATTGCCACATTGCGTACCCGCCGGAAGGACATTAAGAAGGTGGCCTATATGATGGATGCGCTGGAAGACGGGGAGCTGAACTTCCGCTTCCAGGACAAGAACAAGTTCAACCGGACCTTGAATCGCATCAGAACCATCTTCGAAAAGCAGCGTCAGGCCCATGAGCAGGATTCCTGGACGAAGCTGATCCGGGTGCTTACACACGAGATTATGAATACGGTGTCGCCGATAGCCTCTTTGTCTGATGCTCTTTCTAAGTCAATGGACGAAGACGGGAATAGTGAGTTGGATGTGAAGACGGGCCTTGAAACTATCTCCGACTCCTCCCAGAATCTCATCAAGTTCGTGGAGACTTATCGGCAGCTCTCCGGCGTGGCGAGGCCGCTGCGAAAGGCTGTTGAGCTGCAGGAGTTGATGGACCAGGTGATATCGCTGAACAGCGAGTATGCCACCTCCTGCGGAGCGGCCTGCGTCTATCGGCCAGAGGAACCGGACCTGATGATTTACGTTGATGAGGGGCAGATTTCCCAAATTCTCATCAATCTTATCAAGAATGCACTCCAGGCGGGGGCGAAACAGATCGACATCAATGCCAGGATGGGCAAGGATGATGAGGTTATCATCCAGGTGGCCAATGATGGTGAACCCATACCGGTCTCTGCACAGGAACAGATCTTCGTTCCGTTCTACACCACTAAGAAGGAAGGCTCAGGCATCGGCCTCTCGCTGGCCCGGCAGATCATGCGGCAGCATAACGGTTCTATCGACTTGCTCCGGAGCGATGAAAACCAAACGGTGTTCCAGCTGATTTTTCGGTAAGAATCAGCAAGTGTAAAGTTCAAAGTGTAAAGGGAGTGTAAAGTTTTTACAGACTTTACACTCCTTAATCTTTTGTGTTCTTCTTGTAAATCAGTGGGTTAATGGTTTTGGCACGGGGCGTGTTATTGTTGGGGCGTAACGAGAATGAACATGAAGACTAAACAGTTTTTTTTCATAGGAATTGCTTTTGTTTCCGTTATGGCCTCCGTCATCGGGACGGAGGCTTGGGGACAGGCGATGACGCTGCGGGATTGCATGGAGTATGCGATTTCGAATTCGACGAAGGTGCGGATTCAGGAGGCGGAGATTGGAGATGCGCAGATTGCGAGGCGGAATGCGGTGCTGAAGGCCTTTACGCCGAGCATCAGCGGAAGCACCTACGCCTATTATAATTTCGGCCGGTCCATCGACCCGGAGACGAACACCTACGTCACGGAGACTTCGTTCCATAACGGCTATTCTGTGGGAGCGGGCCTCTCGTTGTTCAACGGGTTCGAGGCCGTCAACAACTTGAAGATATCGAAGACATCGCTGGCCATCGGGCAGACGCAGGAGAAGCAGGTGGAGGCTGACATCTGTCTGGCGGTGATGGAAGCCTACTACAACGTTGTCTATTACATACGGCTGGCCGACATCTACGACGCGCAGGTCGCCACGGCCGAGTCGATGCTGGCGAAGGCGAAAAAACAGGAAGAGATCGGCCAGAAGAGCCATGCGGACGTGGTGCAGGCTGAGGCGGACCTGGCTGACCGGCGGTACGACGCCATCAACACCCGGAATATGTACAACGACCAGCTGATGATTCTCGCCGACCTGATGTTCTGGCCGGTGGACCGGGAGTTGGTGATAGATACGGAGATTCCCGGTCAAGCCGGGAATAACGGTATAATCGTCATGCCCGACCTGATCGGGCATCTCTCCGACGATGTCGTGGAATACGCGCTGGCGAACGACCCGGCCGTGAAGATCGCCGGCTGGCAGGCCGACAACGCCCGCCGCGAACTGGCGACGGCTCGCTGGCAGCTGCTTCCGAGCCTGAGCATGAATGCGGGGTGGAGTACGAGCTATTTCAATTATCCGGGGCAGGATCTGCATCTCGATCCGTACCGTGACCAGCTCCGGAACCATCAGGGCGAATACATCCAGTTCTCGATGTCGATTCCCATCTACAACCGCCTTCAGGGGCACGATAATGTGGCGCGCAAGCGCAACGCCGTCAAAAAGATGACGGCGCAGTACGACCAGAAGCGCCGCGACGTGGAAAGCGAAGTGCGCCGGGCCGTGCAGGACTGCGACGGTGCGGAATCGGCCTATGAACAGGCTCTTCGCAAGGCCGAGGTGCAGGAGCAGGCCTGGCAGCTCAATGCCCGGAAAATGGAACAGGGCCTGATCTCTTCGATCGAGTATCAGACCGCCACGAACAACTATCTGCGTTCGAAAGCCGATGAGATGAACTCCCTGTTCAAGTATCTCATCAAGCAGGCGGTGGTGCGTTATTATAACGGAACGGAATATATCAATCAATAAAGAGATTGCCGGTCAAGCCGGCAATGACGGTAAATGGATAAGATTATCGAAAAGAAAACAGGTTGGCGGGTGGCCTTTACGAAAAAGGCCCTGCCGTGGTGGCTGGGCGCCCTGCTGCTAGCATTTGTCGTCTACCTGATCGCACGGCCGAACAACAAGACGCTGCGGGTCGACAAGGACACACTCACCGTCTCCAGCGCCGTGATGGGCGAATTCAACGACTACATCCGCATCAGCGGCCGCGTGCAGCCGATGACGACGATTCAGCTCAGCCCGCAGGAAGGCGGTATGGTACAGGCCATCCTGATCGAGGAAGGCTCGATTGTCAAGGCGGGCGACCCCATCCTCGTCCTGTCCAACGACAACCTCGATCTCCAGATCCTCAACTCCGAGGCGGAGCTGGCCGAAAAGGAGAACATCCTGCGCAACACCCAGATCCAGATGGAGCAGCAGAAATTGGACGTGCGCCAGAACGAATTGGAGTACGGCACCAACGTGGAACGCCTGAAACGCGCCTATGAGCAGCAGAAAGCCCTCTTCGAAGAGAAACTCATCGCCCGGGAAGACTATCTGAAAGCCGAGGAGGACTACCGCCTCGCACAGCAGAAATACGAACTGATCCGCGAGCGCTCGCGGCAGGACAGCC
>JAFZAF010000162.1 GCA_017548335.1 Bacteroidales bacterium
CGATGATTGCCATTTTCCTGTCTTATTGCATGACGGCGTTCCAGACAGCCTTGCGAAGGGTGCCATTCGCGTCGTCCTGGTCATATTCCCAATACATCAGCCCCAGCATCCCCTTCTGGCGTGCCCACGCGCCTTTCGCGGCAATGCTGCGGGGGTTGTCGTAGCCGCAGAAGAAGGCGCCGCCCATCGTCTCGACATACGGGCACTGGGCCTGCTCGTCCCACTGGTTGCGGCGGTACTTATAGCGATCCAACGCCAAGATGCTCTTGTAAGTGATGGCCGTCGGCGACTGGCTCCAGGAATGGCGGCCATAGAAAGGAATGCCCAGCACGAGCTTGTTGGCAGCAACACCGGCATCCAGATAGGCCTGCACGGCCCGTGCACAATCTTTGTAGGCGCGGGGGTCGCTCAAGGCCGAATGGTGGTGCGGCGCCTCATCCAGGTCATACGTCATGATGTTCACGTAATCGACATAGGGGTCCATGCCTTTGATGTCGATGTAGCGGTATCCACCCGTGACGGCGACCTTGTCGGTACAGTATCCCGCATAGGAAATCTCGTAATCGTCGCCCAACGTTTCGCGCAGCTGCTTGACCAGCAGGACATAGTTATCCACATCGACCGCAGGGTCGCAAGCCGCGCCGCTCCACGACAGGCCCGGAAATTCCCAGTCGAGATCGATGCCGTCGATGCCGTATTTCACGAGGAAAGCCAGGCAGTCTTCAGCGAACCGCCTCATGTTATCCTCGCTCTTGCACAGAGCGGAAAAACTGCCGCCCTGCTTGTTGTCGGAGTTAGCTACGCCATGGGTAAAACTCAGGCAAATCTTGAGGTCGGGATTGCTTTGCTTCAGCGCCACGATGCTTTCAAAGCGGGCCGTCTTCCCTTGCAGCTTGAAACCTTGATAAACGCCGTCTACCATATAGAGTTCGGCAAACGCATAATTGATGTGGGTCACAATATACGCGTCGGGGATCAAGGATCCGTAATAGGTCACGTACGCCGTGGCGTGGCGGCCATCGTAGATCGCGTCATTGCGCATGGCGACCGGCTCGATGATTTCCGGATCGGCCTCGGGCTCGGGCACCGGCTCAGTCCCCACTTCGAGGGGATCGCCGCAAGCGCCCAATAGCAGGCCTGCCAGGGCGAAGAGCAGCAGGAATCTATTCTTCATACAGCAGATACGGCTTTCTTTGTTCTTTGAAAGCGGCCACGTCATCTGCCCACATCGCCTTGATTTCTTCGGCCGAGGCTCCTTCCTTGATCATCTTGCGCACATAATCGCGGCCGATGAGCAGTTCAAAGAACGAGCGGAAGAAATGGTCATCGAGATTGAGGTTGCGATAGGCGTCGATCACGTATTCCAGATTGATACCCGCCGCGTTCACCGCTTCGTCGGACGGCTCGGTGCGCAGGTCCACGCCCCAGCATTCGCGGTCAAGTTGCGGGGGATTCTTGGCCCCCTCGATGCTGCGGGGGGTAAAGGAATATTTGTATCCCTTCATGTTCGGATGGCCGTACATCTGGAAGGCATTGGCGGTGCCGCGACCCAGGCTGACCGGCGTCGCTTCAAAATAGCAGAGCGACGGATAGAGATAGATGGAGCGCATGTCGGGCAGGTTGGGCGAAGGCTTGACGGGAAGCACGTAGTGCGACTGATGCGTGTAATTGCGGCACGGGATGACGGTCAGGTCGCAGCGGACGCCGTCGGGCAGCCAGCCCTCGCCGTTGATCATCTGCGCCAGTTCGCCCAGCGTCATGCCGTGGCAGACCGGAATGGGCCAGTAACCCACGCCGGATTTGTATTTCATGTCGAGGATCGGGCCGTCCACATAGAATCCGATGGGATTGGGGCGGTCGAGGACGATCATCTTCTTGCCATGCTTCGCACAGACACCCATCATTTTGCCCATGGTCACGTTGTAGGTGTAGAAACGGCAGCCCACATCCTGCAGGTCGAAGACCAGCACGTCGAATTCGGCGACCGCTTCGTCGGAGGGAAGACCGCCCTTCCCGTCATAAAGTGACCGGATGGGAACGCCGGTGGGCCCGTCCACCGAACTGCTCACCAGTTCGCCGGCATCGGCCGTTCCGCGAAAACCATGTTCCGGGGAGAAGATCGAAACGACGTTCACGCCCAGCGACAGCAGCGTGTCGAGCACATGCCGGCCCGGTGCGACCAGTCCCGTCTGGTTGGAGAGGATTGACACGCGCTGGCCTTCCAGGAGGGGAAGATACGCATCAAGGTTCGTGGCGCCCGGCAGAATGTCGGGGGTGGGCGCATATTCCCGAGGCTGCGGTTTCGTGCCGCAGGAGGCAACCGCCACGAGCAGGGCCGCCAGCAGTAGGATTCGTTTCATATCGTTCAGAATAAGAGCGTTCGTGTATCGGCGTCATCCACCAGGATCTGCACTTTCAGCGTATCGTCCGGCAGCAGTTCCTCGATCATCTCGGGCCATTCCACCAGGCAAAGCGCACCGGAATCGAAATACTCGAACAAGCCGATGTCCAGCGCCTCAGCGAGCCGGTTGATCCGATAGAAATCAAAATGATAGACCGGCTCCCCCGCCCCGTCGCGGTATTCGTTGACGATGGTGAACGTGGGGCTCACGACATCGTCGCGCACGCCCAGCGCCTCGCAGACCGCCGTGATGAAGGTGGTCTTCCCGGCACCCATCGAGCCATAGAACGCGATTACACGGCTGTCCCCGATGTGGGCGAGAAAAGCCCGCGCCGCCCGCGGCAGGTCCTGTGTTCCGTTGATGATAATCTCCGTCATAATCTACAAAGATAACAATAATCACTATTTGTTGGTATTGCCCTTCCCGCAAAAAACGGCGACCTTTGCAGCATGAAATGCAATCTCAATTGCAGCGAATGTGAACTGGCCCAAAAGAAGCGGATCCTGGTCGACGTCATCGGCCACGAGCCCGATGGCGGGTCACTGGCCTTCCAGGGCCGGCCGGCCCTGACCGTCGAATTCGGGGACTATGTGATCTGCTTCGTGAATTATTGCGGAGAGAACGTCCACATCGGCCGGAAGATCCTTTCTAACAAGCCTTCCGTGGTACTCGACATCATCGACTCCATGGCTTTGGAGAACAATCTCCGGCTCACTTCCCGCCTGATCGACATGGATTCGCGGGCCGTGCTGGCCTTCACCGACTACGACCGCCTCCTGGCCACCGGACACTCCCTGGATTACGAAACCCTCGGCGAAATGATGGGCTTTCCGGCAACCATCCTCGACCCGTCCGAGGAAAGTTTCAGCCGATTGCTTTCCCTGATCGTCGAAACCTATCGCCAGCCAGCCAAGAAACACGTACATGTGCCTTATGGTCAGGACGTGGACAAGGCCATCGACAGGATTACCGCCTTGATCTCCGATTCGCCCGGGCTTTCGGACGCTTACCACGACCGCTACCTGGCCGTCCGGCTGCTGGAAGACCCGCTGTACATCACCCCCGCTTTGGAAGGCGACCCGATGGCATCGCGCATCGTGGCCACCGCCCGTGCGGAGTCCGAAACCCTGACCCGCCAGCTTGGAGAAAGTCCGGAATCCCTGATCCGGAAGGCCCGTCACGGTTATGTCCACGGCGCGCTGGTCGAGACCCTGCGACACAGTGCCGACAATTCCGACCACACGCTTCTCCAGAAGATCGATGCGGTCCTGACGAACCGCCTGATCGGTCTTCCGCTGCTGCTGGTGGTGCTCCTGCTGGTCTTCGAGGCCACTTTCGTACTCGGCGCCTGGCCTCAGAAATGGATCGAGGACGGCGTGTCGCTCCTCTGCTCCTGGCTTTCAGATGTGCTGCCCGCCGGTTGGCTGTCGAACCTGCTGGTCGACGGCGTCGTCCAAGGCTGCGGAGCCGTCATCTCTTTCCTCCCGAACATCTTCATCCTCTTCATCTTCCTTTCCCTGCTGGAAGATACCGGCTATATGGCCCGCGCGGCGTTCCTGATGGACAAGATCATGCACAGGATCGGCCTCCACGGCAAGTCCTTCGTGCCGATGCTGCTTGGGTTCGGCTGCAACGTGCCGGCCATCATGGCCGCCAAGTCCATCGACAACCGGAAAGACAGGACCCTCACGATGCTGATGATCCCGTTCATGTCGTGTTCCGCCCGGATCCCGGTGTACATGCTGTTCGTCGCCGCCTTCTTCGCCCGCTATAAAGCCCTGGTAATGATTGGAATCTATCTGGCCGGCGTCCTGCTGTCAATCCTTTTCGCCATCGTGATGAAGCGAACGAAATGGTTCCGGAAGGAAGCCGACGACTACGTGTCGGAACTTCCCGCGTTCCGCAAGCCCACGCTGCGGAGCACCTGGAGCCACGTCTGGGAAAGGACTTCCGACTACCTCCACAAGATCACGACCGTCATCCTGGCTGCATCAGTCATCATCTGGGCGCTGGAGTATTTCCCCCGAGAACGGACCCAGGATGGAAAATTCAAGGAAGAATCCTACCTGTGCGACATCGGAAAAGGAATGGAGCCCGTGATGAAGCCCCTCGGCTTCGACTGGAAGATGAATGTCTGCCTCCTTACCGGACTTCCCGCCAAAGAGGCCATCGTCAGCACGATGGGCATTCTTTACCACACGGAAGACAACGAATCGCTCGCCCAGGCGATGACCGAAGGAGAAGGCATGAACCAGGCGGTCGCCCTCGCCTTCATGCTCTTCGTGCTGCTCTATTTCCCCTGCGTCGCCACAATCTCAACGCTCCGCAAGGAAGTAGGCTGGCAATGGGCGGCATTCTCAGTGGTCCATTCCCTCGCCTTGGCTTGGATCGTGGCCTGGCTGACCTTCCATGTGGCCGGAATGCTGATAGCCTAGTCTGCTTGAAACCGGGAAGCATGTCCGGTTTTCGCCAAACAGGCGCAC
>JAFZAF010000163.1 GCA_017548335.1 Bacteroidales bacterium
CAGGACGAGGCCGGACGTGAAGCCGGCCGCTGCCGCCTCCTTCAAGGCGATCTCCGCCGAACCCACACGGTTCATCTGACCGGCGCCCACGCCCAGCGTGTGCCCGTCGCGGACAACCGCGATGGCGTTCGACTTCACATGTTTGACAATCCGCCAACCGAAGTCGAGATCTGCCAGTTGCGCTTCCGTCGGCCGGACCTTGGTGACGCACATCTCCGGGGAGATCTTCTCGACCGTCGTGTCGAGATGCTGCACCAGCATGCCGCCATTGACCGAAACATATTGCATCGGCTGCACATCGGAGGCCGACATGTCGACCTCAAGCACCCGCAGGTTCTTCTTCGTCGAGAGGATTTCCAGTGCCTCCGCCGAGAATGACGGCGCGATGACGATTTCCAAGAAGATGGGCTTCATCCCCCGCGCCACCTCGGCTGTCAGCTCACGATTGACCGCCACGATACCACCGTAGATGCTTACCTTGTCGGCTTCGTACGCCGCCTGCCAAGCCGCTTCGATGGTCTCCCCCACTGCGGCACCACAAGGATTCATGTGCTTGAGTGCCACGCAGAACGGCCGGTCGGCGAAGTCACGCACGATATTCAGCGCCGCGTTGGCATCCTGAATATTGTTGTACGACATCTCCTTGCCCTGTAATTGCCGAGCGAAAGCCAGTGAATACGGTTCCGGTTTCAGGGACGCGAAGAAGCGTGCCTCCTGATGCGGATTTTCGCCATAGCGCAGCGACTGCTTCAGGTCGTATTCGAGGAACAACTTCTCCGGCAGGCCGGCCTGTGCCCGCATATATCCGGCGATCATTGTATCGTATTCCGCCGTATGCGTATAGGCTTTGGCCGACAGTTCAAGCCGTGTTTCCGATGTCGTGTTGCCGGTATGGCTGATCTGGTCGATCACGCGACCGTAGTCGCCGGGGTCGCAGACCACGGTGACGTCGCGCCAGTTCTTGGCGGCGCTGCGCAACATCGACGGACCGCCGATGTCGATATTCTCGACAGCCTCTTCCATCGTCACGTCCGGCCGTGCGATCGTCGCGGCGAAGGGATAGAGATTGACGCACACCAGGTCGATGAATTCGATGCCGTTCTCCCGGAGCGCCTCCAGATGGGACGGCAGGTCGCGACGCCCCAACAGCGCCCCGTGCACCTTGGGGTGCAGGGTCTTCACGCGGCCGTCGCAAATCTCGGGGAAGCCTGTCACTTCGCTGATACCGATGGTTTTCACCCCGTTCTGTTCCAGCAGGCGCTGCGTTCCGCCCGTGGCGATGATTTCCCAGCCCAGCCGGGAGAGGGCGGCCGCGAACGCAGCCACACCTGTCTTATCACTTACGCTGATTAACGCTCTCATTGAAGTAGTTTATTGATGGTCTCCACATAGAGACGATGTTCGATTTTCTGTCCGATCCGATGGACTTCTTCGGGATCGCACCCCTCGTACGGGAAAGCCTCCTGGGCTATGATGCGTCCCCCATCGAGCGTGGCATTGACCCAATGGATCGTGATGCCATAGACTTTGACGCCGTAGGCCACGGCATCCTCCACGGCGTGCGCTCCCTTGAAGGCCGGAAGCAGCGAGGGATGGATGTTGATGATGCGGCCGCCGTAGCGTTCCAGCAGCGTCGGGCCGATGATGCGCATATAGCCGGCCAGACAGACCAGGTCGATGTCCAGCGCATCGAGGCGATCGGCAATCTCGTTCTCGAAATCCGCCTTGCAGGCGTAGGCTTTCGGCTTGAAACAGAAGGTTTCCACGCCGAAACGCGCGCCGCGCTCCAGCACCTTGGCGCCCGGCACATCGCACACGAGCAGAGCTACGCGGGCGTCAAGCCGCTCGTCCACACAGGCTTGCGCGATGGCCTCGAAATTGGTGCCCGAGCCGCTTGCGAAAACTGCCAGCCGTTTCATAACAAGTTGATGTTGACTCCCTCCTGGCCGGTGACACGGCCGATGACCGAAGCCCGGCGGCCGGCTTTGGCCAGGATGGCCAAGGCCTGCTGCACCTCGGTGACGTCGAGCGCGAGCACCATGCCGACACCCATATTGAAGATGTTGAACATCTCGCGGTGCGGAATGCCGCCCCACTGTTCCAACGCCTTGAAGATGGGCAGGATCTCCCAACTCCCTTCTTCGATCTCGATGCCCTGGCCGGGCAGGAGAATGCGCGGAATGTTCTCGTCGAAGCCGCCGCCCGTGATGTGCGCTACGCCGTGGACGTCGCAGCGGCGGATTACCTCCAGCACCTCTTTCACATAGATGTTCGTCGGAGTCAGCAGCACCTCGCCCAGCACCGCGCCGCCCAGTTCGGGACGCCGCTCGTCGAGAGAGAGGCCCGCGTCGGAGACGATCTTGCGCACCAGGCTGAAGCCGTTGGAATGGACGCCGCTGGAAGCGATGCCGACCAGGACATCGCCCACGCGCACCTTGGTTCCGTCGATGAGCTTGCTCTTTTCCACCACGCCGGTCGTATAGCCCGCGATGTCGTATTCTCCGTCGGCATACATGCCCGGCATCTCCGCCGTCTCGCCGCCGATCAGCGCGCAGCCTGCCTGCCGGCAGCCTTCCGCCACACCGGCGACGATCGCCTCCACCTTCTCAGGAATATTGTGGCCCAGTGCCACATAGTCGAGGAAGAAGAGCGGTTCCGCACCCTGCGCGAGCACGTCGTTGACGCACATGGCCACGGCATCGATACCGATGGTATCGTGCTTGTCCATGGCAAACGCAATCTTGAGCTTCGTGCCGACGCCGTCGGTACCGCTCACCAACACCGGCTCCTTGTAGCCGAGCGAGGAAAGATCGAACATGCCGCCGAACGAACCGATACCGCCCATCACGCCGGGCCGCTGGGTCGATGCCACATGCTGTTTGATGCGCCGGACCACTTCGTAGCCCGCTTCAAGGCTGACGCCTGCCTTTTCGTAATTAACTGCCATATCCTTTTCTGAAATAATTCACTGCATTTTCAAAGATGGATTCGCCGACGGGCGAAGGGATGTTCCGGTACAGATCCTTGCCGGC
>JAFZAF010000164.1 GCA_017548335.1 Bacteroidales bacterium
GGAAGGGCGGGGGGCGCAGAGAAGAACGGATAGCCGGAGTACGGCCGTACGCCCACGGGAAACTCCATGTTCGCCACCACAAGGTCGGCTTCCTGGAACCAGGGGCGGACATACTGGAAATAGGAACTGTAGTCGTAGTCGGCCAGATTGGCGGGATTCCCGCCGTGCCGCAGCGCGGCCGTGATCTGCGGCCCGTGCGACATGACGTCGCCGATGAAGACGATCCGCACGGTATCGGGCCTGCCTGCCGAAGCGGCTTGGCAGAACGCCAGGCCCAACAGCAGCAGAAGCAGTTTCCCCCTTGTTTGGATCATTCGTTTGAGTTTGACATGTAAAGATACGCTTTTTATGAGTTTTTTGTGCTATCTTTGTTCGAATATGAAAAAGCATCTTCTCTGCGCGGTTCTCCTGGCGGTCGCCCTGCTCTTCGTGGCGACCGGGTGCGACTGGATCCGCGCGTCGCTGGGCAAGCCCACGTCCGCCGACCTGGCGCTGCTGCGCGAGGCCAAGGCGGCCCGTGAACAGGCCGTCCGCGACTCCATCGCGGCCGCTGAAGCGGAGCGCATCCGCCTCGAAGCCGAAGCGGCCGCTGCGGCCGCAGCCGAAGCCGCCGTCGTCCGGCGCTACTATGCCGTGGCCGGTGCCTTCAAGGAAGACATCGGTGCGCAGCTCTATGAAGACAAGCTCCGCGAGAACGGCTTCAAGGTCCGGACGTTCGATTTCAAGAGCGGTCTGAAAGTGGTGTGCGTCGACGGCAACGACACCCTGGCGGTCGTCCTGCGCGACATGGCGGCCCTCAAGAAGCTGGGCATCGCCCCGACCGACCCCTGGGTTTACAACACGAATCAAAAACTACACAAACCATTATGAAAAATACCGTTTTCACTGAGAAGCACATCGCGCTGGGTGCGAAGATGGCTCCGTTTGCCGGCTACAACATGCCGATCCAATACAAGGGTATCAATGAAGAGCACGCTTGCGTGCGGGAAGGCGTCGGCGTTTTTGACGTGTCCCACATGGGTGAGATCTGGATCCTGGGTCCCAAAGCCTTGCCGTTCCTGCAGTATGTCTCTTCCAACGACGCTTCCGTTCTCTTCCCGGGCAAGGCGCAGTATACCTGCTTCCCCAACGGCAAGGGCGGCATCGTCGACGACTTCATCGCCTATTGCTTCAGTACCGAGAAATACCTGCTGGCCGTCAATGCCGCCAATATCGAGAAAGACTGGAACCACCTGTGCGCCATCGCGCCGAAATTCGGCCTCGAAGTGGGCAAAGACCTGGTGAACGCCTCCGACGCCACCTGCCAGCTCGCCATCCAGGGCCCGAAGGCCATGGAAGTCATGCAGAAGCTCTGCAAGGAAGATGTCCTTTCCATGGAATACTACACATTCAAGGAACTGGAAGTGGCGGGCATCCCCGGCGCCATCCTCTCCACCACCGGCTACACCGGCAGCGGCGGATGCGAGGTCTATGTCCCCAATGAATACGGCGACCAGCTCTGGAATGCCGTTTTCGAAGCCGGCGAGCCGTTCGGCATCCAGCCCATCGGCCTGGGCGCCCGCGACACGCTCCGCCTGGAGATGGGCTTCTGCCTCTATGGCAACGATATTGACGACACCACCTCCCCGCTGGAGGCCGGCCTGGGCTGGATCACCAAGTTCAATGATGTCAAAGGCGACTTCATCGACAAACAGTACCTGCTCGACCAGAAAGCGGCCGGCCTGACCCGCAAGCTCGTGGGCTTCGAGCTCGTGGACCGCGGCATCGCCCGTCACGAGATGCCGATCTGCGACGCCGAAGGCAACAAGATCGGCCACGTGACGTCCGGCACCATGGGTCCGACCGTCAAGAAAGCGATTGGCATGGGATATGTAAATGTTCCTTTCAACAAAGTCGGCAGCGAAATCTTCGTCGAAGTGCGCGGCAAGCTGTTGAAGGCCGTGGTGGTGAAGATGCCGTTCTACAAGAAATAGTTGAAAAGGACAATCGTCATATTTCTACTCGTGGGATTCTGTGCGGCGAGCCTCGCCGCACAGAATTTTGCTGTTGCGCCCGCCCTCCGGCAGCATGTCGCGACGCTGGCCTCCGAAGAACTGGAAGGCCGCCTGGCCGGCAGCGAAGGGGAACGGGCCGCGGCCCGTTATCTGTACGATGCGCTGCGCGAAGCCGGGGTGCTGATGCTCACCGACAGCCTTGGCCAGGATTTCCGGATCAGCGGCGAATCCGGCGACATCGCTTCGCAGAACATCGTGGGCATCGTGCAGGGCGCCGACCCGCAGCTGCGGGAAGAATACATCGTGGTGGGCGCCCGCTATGACCATCTGGGCCTGCATACCCTGACCATCGACGGCGAGCCGGTCCGGCAGCTGTATCCCGGTGCCGACGCCAACGCCTCGGGCGTGGCGGTGCTCGTGGAACTCGCACGGATGGTGGCCCAGTACCAGGGCCTGTTCCGGCGTTCCATCCTTTTCGTGGGCTTCGGTGCCGGCGAGCAGGGAATGGCGGGATCCTGGTATTTCGTCAACCGGGCCTTCGGGCAGATGGGCGCGGTCAAGGCGATGGTGGACCTGGACTGCCTGGGCCGCAGCGGGCACGCGAATCCGTTGCAGTGCTTTACCCAGCTCGGTCCCGTCGACCGGAACTATCTCTTCGACAAGACGCTTGAACAGCCGGTCGTCACCCGTCCCGCCTTCGTGCAGCAACCGCCGTTCTCCTCCGACTACCTGCCCTTCTATGAACGGAAGATCCCGGTCTTCCTCTTTACCACCGGTCCGGCCCGGGAGCACCGGACCATCAAGGATACGCCCCGCCTGGTCGATTATCCGGCCATGGAGGCCGCCTGCCAGTATCTGTATCATTTCCTGCTGGTGCTCGCGGCCCAGGACGATATCTCCACCCCCGACGCCGATCCCGCCCGGCGGGCCGCCCGCGCCGAGAAGGTCTATGCTGCGGGCGACTGCGATGTGCGGCCCCAGTTCTTCCACTCCAACGAGAAGCATTTCCTCCAGAGCTGGGTGTACAAGTATCTACGCTATCCCGAGCGGGCCATCCAGCAGAAGCTGCAGGGACAGGTCCTGGTGAGTTTCATCATCGAGAAGGACGGCAGCGTGACCGACGTCACCGTGGAACACGGCATCGACGAATTGCTCGACGACGAGGCAGTCCGCGTGATCGCTGTCTCGCCGAAGTGGATTCCCGGCCAGATCAAGGGCGAAAAAGTCCGTACACGGATGGTCATTCCCGTGGAATTCCGGCTGAAATAATTATCTTTGCGATTCAAAACGAATCGCAATGGAATACAATTTCGCCCAGATCGAGAAGAAGTGGCAGGCTTATTGGGCCGAACACCACACTTTCCAGGCCCAGACAGATCCTTCCAAACCCAAATATTACGTGTTGGACATGTTTCCGTATCCTTCCGGAGCCGGACTGCATGTCGGTCATCCGCTCGGCTACATTGCGAGCGACATCTACAGCCGCTACAAGCGCCTGAAGGGCTTCAACGTGCTGCACCCCATGGGCTACGACGCCTTCGGCCTCCCGGCCGAGCAGTATGCCATCCAGACCGGCCAGCATCCCGCCCGGACCACGGAGCAGAACATCGCGCGCTACCGGCAGCAGATGGACCGCATCGGTTTCTCGTACGACTGGTCGCGTGAAGTCCGCACTTGCGATCCCGCCTATTACAAGTGGACGCAGTGGGCTTTCCTCGAGATGTTCAACCACTGGTACAATCCCGAGACCGACAAGGCCGAGCCCATCGACACGCTGGTGGCGAAATTCAAGGCGGAAGGCCGCTGGGACAGCCTTTCCGAAAAGGAGCAGTCCGACCTCCTGATGCAGTACCGCATCGCCTATCTGGGCGAGACCTCGGTGAACTGGTGCCCGGCGCTGGGAACCGTGCTGGCCAACGACGAGGTGAAGGAAGGCTATTCCGTGCGTGGCGGCTTCCCCGTGGAACAGAAGAAGATGAAGCAGTGGCAGCTGCGCGTGAGCGCCTATGCCGAGCGCCTGCTCGCCGGCCTCGACCAGCTCGACTGGACCGATTCCCTCAAAGAGATGCAGCGCAACTGGATCGGCAAGAGCCAGGGCGCCGAGATGGTGTTCCATGTATCCAACGGCGTGGAGGACTACGAAATGACGATCTTCACCACCCGTGCCGACACGATCTTCGGCGTCACCTTCATGGTGCTCGCCCCGGAAAGCGATTGGGTGGAGAAGCTTACCACGCCGGCGCAGAAAGAGGCCGTCGAGGCCTATCTGCTGCAGGCCAAGAAGAAGACGGAGCGCGAGCGCATCGCCGAGACCCGCAAGGTCACCGGCGTGTTTTCCGGTTCGTACGCGGTCAACCCGCTGACCGGCGAGAAGGTGCCCGTGTGGATTTCCGAATACGTGCTGGCCGGCTACGGTACCGGCGCCATCATGGCCGTCCCAGCCCACGACAGCCGCGACTACGCGTTCGCCAAGACCTTCAACCTGCCCATCGTTCCGCTGATCGAGGGCTGCGACATCTCCGAAGAGAGTTTCGACGCCAAGGAGGGCACGATGTGCAACTCGGGTTTCCTCAACGGAATGAGCGTCAAGCAGGCCATCCCGGCCGCCATCGACTATGTCGAGGCGCACGGCATCGGCCGCCGCAAGATCAACTACCGCCTGCGCGACGCGATCTTCTCACGCCAGCGCTATTGGGGCGAACCGTTCCCCATCTATTACAAAAACGGCATTCCGCAGGCGATGCCGATGGACTGCCTGCCGCTCCAGCTCCCCGAAGTCGACAAGTTCCTGCCCACCGAGACCGGCGAACCGCCGCTCGCCCGGGCCAAGGACTGGACCTACGAAGGCTATTCCATCGAGACCAGCACCATGCCGGGCTTTGCGGGCAGCAGCGCCTACTACCTGCGCTACATGGATCCACACAACGACCAGGCCCTCGTGAGCCGGGAGGCCGACGACTACTGGCGCGACGTAGACCTCTACATCGGTGGCACCGAGCATGCCACGGGGCACCTCATCTATTCCCGCTTCTGGAACAAGTTCCTGTACGACTGCGGCTACGTGTGTGAGCAGGAGCCGTTCAAGAAACTCATCAACCAGGGCATGATCCAGGGCCAGAGCAAATTCGTCTATCGCATCAAGAACACCAACACCTTTGTCTCCTACGGTCTGAAAGACGCTTATGACACCACCGAGATCCATGTGGACGTGAACATCGTGGACGGCGACCGGCTCGATACCGAAGCTTTCCGCCGCTGGATGCCCGACTTCGCCACGGCCGAGTTCATCCTCGAAGACGGCGCCTACATTTGCGGCAGCGCCATCGAGAAGATGAGCAAGTCGATGTTCAACGTGGTCAATCCCGACAACGTTTGCGAGCGCTACGGCGCCGACACGCTCCGCATGTACGAGATGTTCCTCGGCCCGCTCGAGCAGTCCAAGCCGTGGGACACCAAGGGCATCGACGGTGTCCACCGTTTCCTGCGCCGCTTCTGGAAGCTGTTCTTCAACGGCGATACCTTCTGCGTGAGCGACGCGCCTTCAACCGCCGCTGAGCGGAAGGCCCTCCACAAGCTCATCGGCAAAGCCCAGGACGACATCGAGCACTTCTCCTTCAACACCACGGTGAGCGCCTTCATGATCGCCGTGGGCGAGCTTACCGACCTAAAGTGCAACAAGCGCGAGATCCTCGAGCCCCTGCTGGTCGTCCTCAGTCCCTTCGCCCCGCACATCGCCGAGGAGCTCTGGCAGCTGCTGGGACACGAAGACAGCATCTCCTTCGCCGCCTATCCGGAATATGTGGCCGCCTATACTGCGGAAGACACCGTAAAATATCCCGTCCAGTTCAACGGCAAGATGCGCTTCCTGCTCGAACTGCC